>NZ_JBSGZJ010000086.1:0-19891 GCF_053610925.1 Streptomyces sp. NPDC054847
GGGCCGCCGGGGTCCTTCGTCGTCACGCACCGCCTCAGGAGGTCCAGAAGTCCCACCAGCGGGTCAGGATCAGCATGCCGACCACACCGGTGTGCAGGACCGGCGGCACCCAGCCGAACTCGTCGAGGAAGCCGCGCAGCCAGGCGGGCGCGGGCAGCAGCCGGTGGCGGACGTTGTGCGCGGTCACGGCCCAGAACATGAAGATCGTGGCGACCCAGGCGAGGGAGCACCACAGACACAGCGCGTTGATCTCGTACAGCGACTGGTACTGCAGCCAGGTACAGAAGCCGACGCCGAAGCCGCAACCGGCGTTCAGGCCCAGCCAGTAGGCCCGGCCGAAGCGTGCGCCTGCCAGCAGCGCCATGCCGATGCCGATCACCACGGAGTACGTCGCCAGGCCCAGCATCGGGTTGGGGAAGCCGAAGACGGTCGCCTGGTCGCTCTCCATGACGCTGCCGCAGGACACCACCGGGTTGAGACTGCAGCCGGGTGTGAAGCCCGGGTCCTCGGCGAGCTTGATCTTGTCCGTCATGATGACCCACGCCGCCAGCAGCCCCGCCGCGCCCGTGATCACGAGCAGCCTGGCGAGGGCCCGGCCCCCTCCGACGCCCTCCTTGACGGCCCGCCGCCGTCCCTTCTCCTCGGCGGACACGGGCCCGGTCGCCAAAATTGTCATATTGAATTCACCGATCGGATAGCTTGCAGGGTCGCCAATTGTGCACCAGTCCCGATCCACATTGCGGCATTCGGGTGAATGCCCGGAACCAAACGGCGCAGATGCAGTTGATCAGTCTGCTCCTCGTTCGAGCGTTCATAGCGAAAAGGGACAAGTAAGTGATCAAGAAGATTCTGACGACGGCCATGGTCACGGCTTCCATGGCGGGTGCCGGCGCAATGATGGCCCCGCAGGCTCTGGCTCTCGGCAACGACGGGGGCACCAACTCGGCGAGCGGCAACTTCGCCTCTCAGGAGTACGGCAACTCCGCCACCCACGGCGACATGAGCCCGCAGATGAGCCTCATCCAGGGCTCGCTCAACAAGCCCTGCATCGGTCTGCCGGCCAAGGCCAACGTGGGGTCCCTCATCGGCCTCATCCCGGTCGCCGTCCAGGACGTGCCGATCCTGTCGGCCCCGCAGAACCAGCAGTGCGTCGAGAACTCCACCCAGGCCAAGGGTGACGAGCCGCTGTCGCACATCCTCAGCGACATCCCGGTCCTGTCGGGCAACGGCTCGGCCGTCGACTAGTCGCACCTTCCCCGGTACGCCCCCGAGCGCGCAGCGCGCCCGGGGGCGCAGCCTTGCCCGGAACAAATGAGCAGCGGCGTCACGGGAATTTCGGGAGCGAAATCCGGAACACGGTTCGAAGAATGAATCATGAGGCATACGAGTGACTTTTCCATTCACCGGCCTCGGAGTGGGTTCCGAGCGGGAAACGAATCGTTACTAGTTCTGCGGTGACGCACGTCCGCACAGAATCCGGCAGCGTGGCGCGAAGGTCGTGGCTACGCATGGCGTCACTGCTGAGAGGATCGAAATGAAGCACATGAAGGCTGCAGCAGTCGTCGCGGGCATCATCATGGCCCTGGGCAGCGCGGCGCCCGCCATGGCCGACTCGGGTTCCGACGGCCTCGCCGCCGGCTCGTCGGGCCTGCTCTCCGGGAACGTCATCCAGGTCCCGGTCCACGTCCCGGTCAACGCCTGTGGCAACGCGATCAGCGTGATCGGCCTGCTGAACCCGGCCGGGGGCAACGGCTGCGCCAACCTCTGACACTTCGGGCCGGCGCCGACGGCGCCGGCCGGCAGGGCCCCGGGTGCGCCATCGCCCCGGGGCCCCGCCATGTCCGCCGCCGGGTCAATCGGCCCGGGCGCCCTCCACGCCGGCACGGTGACGGGGCCGCGTCCCGATGACGACGGTGGCGTCCAGGTCCTCGCAGACGGCCACCTGCGCCTCGAGTCCGTGGCGGGTGAAAGCGGCCACGGTCGCGGGCGCCTGCCGCTCGCTGGTCTCGATGAGCAGGGACCCGCCGGGCGCCAGCCACCGGCCGGCCCCCGCGGTCACCCGCCGCTGGATGTCGAGCCCGTCGGCGCCGCCGTCGAGAGCCACCAAGGGCTCGAAGTCACGGGCCTCCGGCGGCAGCAGCCCGATCTCGCCGGTGGGTACGTACGGGGCGTTGGCGATGAGCACGTCGACCCGGCCGGCCAGCGCGGGCGGCAACGGCTCGTAGAGGTCCCCCTGATGGACCCGGCCGCCGACGGGTTCGACGTTGCGCCGGGCGCACCGCACGGCGGCGGGCTCGATGTCGGCGGCGTGCAGCTCACCGGCGCCGACGGCGCGCAGCACCGCCGCCCCCAGCGCTCCGGAGCCGCAGCACAGGTCGACGACGACGGGGCGGGGCGGCGCCAGGGCGACCGCCCGGCCGACGAGGAACTCACTGCGGCGACGGGGCACGAAGACCCCGGGGTCGACGGCCACGCGCACGCCGCGGAACTCGGCCCAGCCGAGCACGTGCTCCAGAGGGAGACCGAGGACGCGCCGCTCGACCATGGCGGCGAGTTCGCGGTGGTCGCGGGCGGCGGAGATCAACAGATCCGCCTCGTCCTCGGCGAACACGCAGCCCGCGGAGCGGAGCGCGGAGACGACGGAGGAGACGGAGGAAGGGGACGGGTACAGCTCGAAGACCGACATGAAAGCCTTTCGGGGGCACCGACGGGGGCGCCCTCGCGGTCACCTGTGCCCGGTGGACCGTACGGCTGTGGGAGAGAGCGCCCAGCCTGCTGCTGCGGGAATGGGTCTCACCTCCTCGGTCGTGGCACCGCTCCCGGATCGCCGGAAGCACTGCTCGGGCGAGCCACCTTACCGGAAGGTGACGAGGGCAACACCCATGCGACCGACCGCCGGTTTCACAGGTGTCCGGCCTTCCTCGCCCCGGTTTCGAAGGGGCCGCGACCGTGCCACCCGGTGAGCAACAAAGCAGACATTCACGCCGTGCTCCCGGTGGCCCAAAACACGGAGCGATCAGCGTTATGCGCCCGTAAGCTCACAGACATGCAGGTGATCCAGTCCACGAAGCTCGCGAACGTCTGTTACGAAATCCGGGGCCCGGTCCTCGAGGAGGCGATGCGGCTCGAGGCAGCAGGTCATCGCATCCTCAAGCTGAACACGGGCAACCCGGCCGCCTTCGGGTTCGAGTGCCCGCCGGAGATCCTCGAGGACATCCTCCGCAACCTCAGCACCGCCCATGGTTACGGCGACGCGAAGGGGCTGCTGTCCGCACGGCGGGCGGTGATGCAGCACTACCAGACCAAGGGCATCGAGCTCGGCGTCGAGGACATCTATCTGGGCAACGGCGTCTCCGAGCTGATCCAGATGTCGATGCAGGCGCTGCTCGACGACGGCGACGAAGTACTCGTACCGGCGCCCGACTATCCGCTGTGGACGGCGTCGGTGTCGCTGTCCGGCGGCACGGCCGTGCACTACCGGTGCGACGAGCAGTCCGACTGGATGCCCGACCTCGCGGACATCGAGCGCAAGATCACCGACCGCACCAAGGCGATCGTGATCATCAACCCGAACAACCCGACGGGCGCCGTCTACGACGACGAGATGCTGCGCAGCCTCACCGAGATCGCCCGGCGCCACAACCTGGTCGTGTGCTCCGACGAGATCTACGACCGGATCCTGTACGACGGCGCGACCCATACCCCCACCGCCGCGCTCGCCCCGGACCTGATGGTCCTCACCTTCAACGGGCTGTCCAAGAACTACCGGGTGGCCGGTTACCGGGCCGGCTGGATGGCGGTCTGCGGCCCCAAGGCGCACGCGTCGTCGTACATCGAGGGGCTGACGATCCTCGCCAACATGCGGCTGTGCGCCAACATGCCCTCGCAGCACGCGGTGGCCACGGCGCTCGGCGGGAGGCAGTCGATCGAGGAGCTCGTGCTGCCGGGCGGCCGGATCCTGGAGCAGCGGGACGTCGCGTACGACCTGCTGACGCAGATTCCCGGGGTGACCTGTGTGAAGCCGAAGGGGGCGCTCTATCTGTTCCCTCGACTCGACCCGAAGGTCTACAAGATCAAGGACGACCGGCAGATGGTGCTGGACCTGCTGCGGGCCGAGAAGATCATGGTCGTCCACGGCACGGGCTTCAACTGGCCGGAGCCGGACCACTTCCGGATCGTGACCCTGCCGACGGCGAAGGACCTGGCGGACGCCGTGACCCGGATCGGCACCTTCCTGGACGGATACGGACAGCCGTAGGGCGCCGCCCACGGGCCGCCCGAAGCCACTCAACTTTAGACTCGATCCAATGTAGGATGGTCTCCTGACTGTGAGCAGGAGGCCATCCCCATGTACGAGCCGATCCGCACCAAGTCGGTCCACTCGGTGGCCGACGAGGCGCAGTACCCCCACCGCAGCCGCGAGGAGGAGCTGGACATCCAGCTGGCCGGTCACCTCGCCGCGCTCCTGGCCGTGACCGACGAACTGGGCCTCGACCGGGCGGCGGACGCCATCGCGGAACAGGTCTCGAGGCTCCGTGGCGCGCCGCCGGCCCGCCACGCGGGCCTCAGCGGCGCCGACCCGGCCGATCTGCACCGGCGGGCTCTCGCCCTCGCCGGCCGGGCCCTCGTCGTCGCCGCGTCGCGCGCGGACACCGCCGCCGCGATCCTCTCCGCCGAGCGGATGGACGCGCACACCGCCGCGCTCGAGGACAAGCACCTCGTCGGCGCCCCCTGACGGCCCCGGTCCACCCCCGCGGCCTTCGGCGCGGGACGTGCCCCGCCCGGGGAGGCTGAGGACCGGGTGCCGCTTGTCCGCGTAGACCCGGCCGGGTCAGGGGTTCTCGAGATCCCTGGCAAGCCCTCCCGGCGCGAAGCGGGGTTGCGGCCCGGCATCTCAGTTTCGTCGGCGCACTTGCCGCACCCCTCGCGGTTTGGCGGGCGCGCGGCGCCCCGCCGGGAGGGCAGCGACCGGCTCGAGCGCCAAGCGGTTCACCGAGAACTGCCGGTTGTGCAGCGTTTGCTTACGGATCCTTTCCGGCAGATCGGGCATCGCCAGAAGACGGTCGCATGCCTGGCGGGAGCCGGCCCAGTCCCCTGCCCAGTACGCGCTGATGGAGTACTCGAACAGCAGGCCCCAGCGGTACACCCACGGCTGCACGAACAGTAGATCCTCCGGCGCCTTTCGGTCGATGCACGCACTGGCGAAGGCATGGGCGACGCGGTGATGGCCCTTGACACGCAGCCGTGAGCACAGCTGATAGACGGCTTCGAGACGGCTGGGCCGTGATTCCCATGCCCGTACGAGCGCATCCATGCCACCCGGCCAGTCCCCACTGTCGGCCTTGAGGATGCCGACCTGGAGCAGGGAGAAATAGACCTCTTCGCCCCAACCGCCCATCTCTGCGCGGCGCTCGTAGAGGGCGATGGCCTCCTCGCTCTTGCCCATGTCGCGCATTGTCTGAGCCAGGTAGAACACTGTGCGGGTATTGGTCGGGTCGCGTTCCATCTCGGCACCCAGCAGACGGGCGTCGCGCTCGAACTTGTCGTGGCGCGCCCCTCCGTCGGCGAAATGCTGGACGACGAGTGCGTCGAGGTTTGCCTGGTCGGCCGGCTCGTCCGTGGTGAGGTATTCGTGGGTGACACCCTCGTACCGCCACCGGATGTCGCCGCGGACCAGCCGTCTGATCCGGTACTCGGTAGCGCCTTCATGGCGCAGCATGTAAGCGGCGGCTGACAACGGAGGCAGAGGCCCCTTCTGAAGCAGCACCTGGTCCGCGTCGAGTAGCAGAAGATAGTCGGCCTTACCCCGGGCATGACTGATGTTCAGGCTGCGGTTGTGGCCGAAGTCGACCCAGCGTTCCTCGTGGAGTTCGCCAGGAATTCCCCTGAGTGCACTGCGAATCAATTGCTGGGTACCGTCGGTCGACCCGGTGTCGGAGATGACCCAGGTGGAGATGAGATCTCGGACCGAGGCAAGGCAGCGCTCGATGACTGCCGACTCGTTCTTCACGATCATGCAGAGGCAGATGGACGGTTTCACGGCATCACCATTCCCGCGGCTATATGCGCGTGCAATCTATGGACTTGGCAGGGGACGGGGCGGCACGGCGCGCTGAAGCGTCGCCCCTTCGGGCCACTTACGGCCCCTTGGCGGCGCTTTTTCTCCCAAAAGCCATTTCAACTGCCTGCGTTCACCGAGCGACGCCGCAACTGGCCGATACCGGTGAATGCCCAGCTCCACGAACTCGTGGCAGAGTGAACCCTTTCGACTCCCGAGCGGGGTGTCATCGGTGCCTCATCACCGGGTGGGCGGGGGCGTATGGGTTCCCGTAAGCAGTGACACATTCAGGCCGTTCAGCCACTTGGTGCCGCTCACCGTGTACTGAGCGCGCAGAGCGCGCTCCTGGGCGTCGGTCAATCCCTGGAGGGGATCCGGCATGTTCCCGAAGACCACGAGCCATACCCGCCGTTCGTTGCCCAGGCACCGCGCCGGTACCGGGCAATCGGCGGACGACAGGTCGCTGCGGTCGGCGGCTGATTCCGCGAGGAACACATCGCGCATCCGCAACTCGCGGGGCAGGTAGAAGTGGACACCGACCCCGAGCATGCGCTCTTCCGCACGGTCGTAGATCACGGCGTCACCCCGCAGGTAATGCTCTTCGATGACGCGTGCCGCCCCCTCATAGTCCACGGCTTGCCTCGAATGCCCACCCGTCTCCCGGATCGGCTCGTGGTCGGGGAGTGTGAGCACGGCGAGCACCACCATGGCCGCCGCGGTGAATTTCGCGGACGGCGCGGCCGCAAGTGCGGCTCCGGCCAGGACCGCCCACGCCGGCAGGACGAACAACATGTAACGGGGATAGAAGTAGGAGAGGTCCCCGTGCGAGACGATCCACAGCACCAGCGGTGGTAGCACTGCGGTCGCGGTCGCGAACCAAGCCGCGCCGCGATTCATCTGCCAGGCCATCACCGCGCACACCATGACCGCCCCGGCCACCAGCGCGGAAACATACAGCTGCGGCCACAGGGTGAGCAGACCCCAGCCGTCGGGCTTGGGGATCCAGGAGATCTGGCGACCCGACTGTGCCCTGCCCATCAGTAGCACGGGTGTCGCGCAGGCCGTTGCGGCCAGGACCGCGACAGCGAAACGCAACAGGGTCCGGCGCTTGCCGCAGGCCCGCGTGGCCACCGCGGCGAGGTGTCCTACGACCACTGTGAGTGCCACCAGGTGCAGCAGACCGACAACTGCCAGTGACAGGGCGTAGCCTGCCCAGCGCCACCGGCTGCCCGGGCGGTCCAGGGCGCGCAGCAGCAGCAGGGTGGCCAGAGCGACGGCGCAGACCACCATGGCGTACGGCCGTGCTTCCTGCCCGTACCGGCTGACCGCCGGGATCAGTGCGAACAGCAGGCCGGCGGCCAGCCCGGCGCGGCGGCCGAACAGCCGTTGCCCGATCAAAGCCACACATGCCGCGGCGCCGGCCATCGCCAGCGCCGAAGGCAGCCGCAGAGCCATGGCGGAATCCCCGAAGACCCCCATCCACGCGTGCAGGAGCAGGTAGTACGCGGCGAGCACCGCATCCACGCGCTGAACCGTGCCCAACAGCTGCGCCGCACTGCGAGAGGCCACGTCCCAGCTGGTCAGTTCGTCGCCCCACAACAGGGGGCGGTCGATCCGGTAGGTGACGACCGCCAGGGTGACCAGCGTGGGCCACAGCCACACACCGTGGCGCTTCCCGTGCTGTCGTTCTGCGTCCTGCGGTGTTCGGGCGGTGCCGGCGGTCCGGACGGCGGGATCCGGATCCCGGGTGACGGTGGAGGAGAGAAGGGGAGAGGGAAGAGACATGCCAAACCCTTAGTGGCTCCGGCACTCCGCCGATGTCACAACAGCGTTGAGCTGTAGCCGTTTTCCCCTGTTCGGCCCTGGGGGCGGCCAAGTGCTCGCCCTCCGCTTCCCGCGCGGCGGCAGCGGCAGGGCTACGAACCATTGCGCCGCGAAATGCCCGTCCCGCTCTCCCACGCCATGAACCTGTGGCGACGCGGGCGGCCGGGACACCGGCCCACCGCCGGCGTCGACGGCGACCCGCGGGTCGCGGATAGGCGGCAAGCCAAGAATGTAGAAACTGGACAAATGAATCACCCTCAGGTCGACGACGCACCCCCCTCCACCCCGCCATCCGCGGTGGGTTGGCGGCAGCGCGCACACCGCGACGACATCGGCATCGGCCCTACCGTCCGCACGGCCGCCTCGACGCCGTTCCGCTTCGATCCCGACGCCGCGGGCCGCGGCATCGTCCAAGGAGCGGCCCTGCTGCTCACCGTGATCCTTCTGTTGCTGATCTCGCGACTGCCGTGGAACGGTGACCTCGGCATCCACGCGGCGACCATCGAGAGTTTGCGGGGCGATCTCCTGGCACCGGGGAGCCCTCAGGTGGACGCCGACAGCGACAGTCCGTACTACTCGCCGTGGACGGTTCTGCTCAGCATCCTGGCCCAGGTGACCGGGGTCGAGACCTTCACGGTGATGCGCTTCGCCGCAGTGGTCTCCGTCAGCACGCTCCTCACCGGCATCTGGCACTTCAGCCGGACGCTCGGCGCTCCCCGTCGCACAGCTCCGCTGGCGCTCGTGTGCCTGCTGTTGCTGTGGGGGCCGCCGTGGTTCGCGTGGAGCGGATTCCTGGAACTCGCCTCGTTGGCGGTGGCGATCTCGTACCCCAGCACGTTTGTCGTGGCACTCTCCTTCCACTTCTGGGCGCTGCTCGCCAAAGCGCTGCGCAGCGCTGCCTCCTGGCCCGCCTTCGGCGGGCTCGGGCTGATGTGGGGGGTGATCCTGCTCAGCCACCAGTACTCGGGGGTCGTCGCGACTCTCGGGGCGCTGGCGCTCCTGCTCGGCTCCCGGCCCTGGCCTGCCCGGGCGACACTGCTGCGGCTGGCAGGCGGGGTCACGCTCGGCATCGTGACGCTCGCGGTGTGGCCGTACTACTCCTTCTTCTCACTCTTCGGCTTCGAGGGACTCGAAGAAATCCACCGCCCTCTGTACGACGACCTGCCGGTGCGCGTCAGTCTGGCGCTGGTGGGCGTGGCCGCCCTGGTAGAGCGGTGGTGTCGAGACCGGCGCGACCCCCTGGTCATCTTCTTTGCCCTGGGAACGCTGATGGTCTCGGTAGGGGGGCTCACCGGCCACTGGTCGTGGGGAAGGGCACTGCCCGCGGTGTTCATCCCGGCCCAGTTGGCGGCGGCGCTGGCGCTGGCCAAGGGCGTCGCCGGCGTCGGCCGCAAGGTGTACGCGGCGATGGCGGGCGTCGCGCTGCTGTTCGGGGCATGGACGCAGGCCGGCACGCTCGGATACGTCTTGGCGTGGGACGCGCTGCCGAAGGCCGTACAGGAGAAGAGCTGGCCGTCCTGGCAAGGCTACGAGTGGCTCAAGCCGCTGGGGGTCCAGCGCGGCGATACGGTCATGTCCTCCCGCGGCGCTTCGCTGATGCTCCCGGCGTACGGCATCCACGCCGTCGCCCCCGGCTTCGACGACATCTTCCTGCCGGACCAGGAACAGCGAAAGGCAGCCGTTGACAGCTACTTCGCGGCTGACACCCCGCGCGCACGTCGCCTGGATATTCTGCACCGCTACCGGGCCCGCTGGGTGCTGCAGTCGCACAACGAAGGCGGACTGCCGCGGAACGATCCGGCGCTGCGCATCGCGGGCTTCGGCCCCAACGGGCAGGTTCTCTACAGAGTCGTGGGCTGAGGCCGAATCACGTACCGGAGTCTTTGCCTGGGCCCGAACAGGGCCGAGCGCGCGAAGGCAGACGCGAGTGGCCGCTGAAGCTGGTCAAGGAGCCGTAGGGGCCACCGCGCCTGCCGGACGGTTCACGGGAACGCTCTCAGCCATAAGCGAAGAAGCCGACATTCGGCTGATCAGGTCCGGACGACGGCGCATGGAGACCCGGATCATTCAGCCGGATCACCCGTTCGCCGCTACCCTTTCGCGCATCTCGCATCCGCTCCGAGCAATGAGACAAATTGACAGCAGACCAGCATCGTTGAATCGGAAAGCGCTGAATTACTCCATTGTGTTGACTTGTTCTGCGTGCCTCTCAACGGCATCGCGCGAGCCACCGAATGATGCCGGGGGAAGCTGAGGAGCTTCCGGATCACCTCTCGGTTCGACAAGGAGCAATTCACATGAGTCCTGAGAACAGGACCTCTTCGAGTTTCGGCCCTCTCCCCCAGCGGGGCAGGTGGCTCGTTGGCGGTGCAATGGCATCGGCGGCACTGATGATGCTCGGCTTCTCCGGCACCGCAATGGCAGCCGGTGTGCAGCACCAGCAGGGCCCGGCGTACGAGTCCCCTGAGGGGGACGAGTGCAAGGGCAACGGGTACGACCTTGAGCTTTCCCGCTTCATGGGTCCGATGGGCGACGACTTCGACCTCGGCCACGACAAGTGCAAGGACAAGGGCAACACCGGCGACACGGGCGACACCGGCCCGAAGGGCGACACCGGTGAAACCGGCCCGAAGGGCGACACCGGTGAAACCGGCCCGAAGGGCGACACCGGTGAAACCGGCCCGAAGGGCGACACCGGTGAAACCGGCCCGTGCATCACGGTCGACTCGACGCAGCCCAACGGCAACGAGCAGTATTTGGCCGCGCTCTTCGACGGGGTGCCCTTCTCCGGCAAGCGCGACGTCATTCCCAACCCGGAGAACACTGTCATCACCTCTGGCCCGATGAACGCCCCGGGCTGGGACGACCTCAGTGACATCGCCGGCTACCCCGCGGAGGCCACAGTCTGCGGCGTCTCGGTCGACGCCAACGGTAGTGACGCGTTCTACAAGATCATCACCACGGACGGCGACGTCTACACCCTGCACTGCGACGGTAGTGGCCAAACCCTCGTGTGCCCGGCCCCGGCGCAGGGGCAGATCCCTCAGTCCCAGTGGAGGGAAGTGACGGATCTGCCGAACGCGGCGCTCGCAAGTGAGCCGCTCACGAACTCGCGGGCCGTCGAGAAGGGCCTCTCGAAGAGTCTGAAGCGGTCCTGATCCCCGTCAGGGCCCCCTGACATGTGCCGTGCCCGGCGCCGACCGGGCACGGCACACGTATGTCCGGCTCAGCGCGTGACGAACACCGTCACCGACGCCTGGCTGCCGGTGTGCAGGTCGTCGCCTGCGTACGACACCGTGTACGTCACATCGCGCCGTGCGCGCGGCAGGTCCTTGACCGTGAACGTGCCGTCGGCCGCGACCGGCACCGAGGACAGGGTGCCCGTGCCCAGCCGGTCCGTGCGCTCGACCGCGAGCGTGACGCCGGCGGGGAGTGCGCGGCCCTGGGCGGTCAGCCTGCCGGTGATCTCGACGCCGGCGGCCATCGACGCCTCCGCCGGAGCCGTGAGCGCGATCGACGTCGGCGCCTTCGCGACGTCGACGGTGAGGGAGACGTCCTCGGCCGGGCGGTGGGTGAGGTCGCCGAGGAACGAGACCGTGTAGGTCGCGCTGCCGACGGCGTCCGGCACGTCCAGCACCGTGAAGGTCCCGTCCGCCGCGACCTCCGCCTCGGCGAGCTTGCGCGTGCCGTCGGCCGTGGTGCGTACGGCGCTGACCCTGACGGGCTCGGCCGGCGCGGTGCCGTCGAGTTCGAGGCGGCCGCGGATGCCGACCGGTTCGCCGACGACGGCCTGTCCCGGGGTGCGGGTCAGCGCGCCGGAGAAGCGGGAGTCGTACTGGGCGGCCGGGGGCTGCACGATGTGCAGCCAGAAGGCGTTGCCGTACGCGTTGGTGGTGACGGCGAACAGCCGGGAGCCGTCCTTGGACCACTCCAGGCCGCGCGGGACGACACGGCTTCCGTCGAGGTCGCCCTCCAAGGCGAACTCCATCGCCGTCGTGCCGTTCGCCGGGTCGGCCGGCTGGATCAGCAGGTCGGGGGTGCTGCCCGTGGCCGAGGCTCCGCGCGCCACGTACTTCCCGTCGCCGCTGAAGGCGACGGCGGACGCCGTCGCGCCCGTGGGCAGCGGCTGGTAGCCGGGGCCGGCGTCGCTCAGGTCGCCGGAGTTCAGCAGGCGCGTGCCGTACGCGGCGTCGGCGACCGCGAGCCGGCTGCCGTCCGCGCTGACGGCGATGTCCTTCAGGTCCAGCGCGCCCTTGCCCTCGGCGTCCGCGAAACGGCGGGAGTCACCGCGCACGGGGGTGTCGCCGGAGGTGTCGAACGACGTGAGGAACGGGTCGGGCGAGACCGGGCCCTTGGCCTGGCCCATGAACAGCCGGTCCGCCGCCCCGTCACCGGTCGCCAGCAGCAGCTTGCCCGCGGCGTTCCAGTTGGTGCGCGTGTGCACCCCGCCCACCACCGAGTCCAGGTCGGTCCGGTTCTGGTCGCAGTAGGAGTCGTTGGACGCGGGGGTGGTGGTGTGCCAGCGCTTGGTTCCGGTGACCGCGAGTTCCCGGCCGCAGTAGTCCTGGTAGACGCCGGTGCGGCCGGTCTCCTGAAGGGTCAGGGTGTCGTAGGCGAAGACGCCTTCGCGCTGGCCCACGTACAGGGTGGCCGCGTCCTCGCTCAGCGCGAGACCGGAGGCGCGGGTCTCGGTGGTGAATGAACCGACCCGGTGGCCCTCGAAGTCGTAGGCGACGACCAAGCCCCCGTACAGGGCGGCTGCCGACTTGTCGGAGATGAAGACGCGCTGGTTCCGCGAGTCGACCACCATGTCCGAGAACGAGGAAGCGGGCAGCTTCGCCACCACGTCGGACGCTTCCGCCGCGTGTGCGGCGGGCGCCGCGAGGACGAGCCCCGTGCCGCCGACCGCGAATGCGGCCACCATCGCGGCAAGACGTCTCACGTTGTACTGAAAAGCGCTCAACTGTGCCCCCCACAGGCTCAATTCACGTTCATCGTCGAACATGAAGATCCCATGGAACATGTGAGCGATGCGTGTACGCAAGGCGCCGCGCCTTAACAACGAGAGACTTCGGCCCCCGGAGCCTGAGGGGGCTCCGGGGGCCGTTCACGCGTGACGGGTCGTTCGTGACCCCCACTGGTCAGGGCGGATGTCGGGGCGCCCCGCCACGCGGCCTACGGGGTGGCTCAGCCGAGGCGGGCCACCAGTGCGCGGTACTCGTCCCACAGCTCCTTGGGCGTGTGGTCACCGAAGGTGTTGAGGTGCTCGGGAACCAGAGCGGCCTCCTCGCGCCAGACCTCGGCGTCGACCTTGAGCAGGAAGTCGAGGTCCTCCTCCGGCATCTCCAGGCCCTCGGTGTCGAGCGCGTCGCGCGTCGGCAGGATGCCGATCGGCGTCTCGACGCCCTCGGCCTTGCCCTCGAGGCGCTCCACGATCCACTTCAGCACGCGGCTGTTCTCGCCGAAGCCGGGCCAGACGAACTTGCCGGCGTCGTTCTTGCGGAACCAGTTCACGTAGTAGATCTTCGGCAGCTTGGACGCGTCCGCATCGGCGCCGACCTTGAGCCAGTGGGCCATGTAGTCGCCCATGTTGTAGCCGCAGAACGGCAGCATGGCGAAGGGGTCGCGGCGCAGCTCGCCGACCTTGCCCTCGGCGGCGGCGGTCTTCTCGGAGGCGACGTTCGCGCCCAGGAAGACGCCGTGCTGCCAGTTGAAGGACTCGGTCACCAGCGGGACCGCGGAGGCGCGGCGGCCGCCGAAGAGGATCGCCGAGATCGGCACGCCCTTCGGGTCCTCCCACTCCGGCGCGGCGATCGGGCACTGCGAGGCCGGGACGGTGAAGCGGGCGTTGGGGTGGGCGGCCGGAGTCGCGGACTCGGGCGTCCAGTCGTTGCCCTTCCAGTCCGTGAGGTGGGCCGGGGGCTCCTCGGTCATGCCCTCCCACCACACGTCGCCGTCGTCGGTGAGCGCGACGTTGGTGAAGACGGCGTTGCCCCAGAGCGTCTTCATGGCGTTGGCGTTGGTGTGCTCACCGGTGCCGGGCGCGACGCCGAAGAAGCCCGCCTCGGGGTTGATCGCGTAGAGGCGGCCGTCCTCGCCGAAGCGCATCCAGGCGATGTCGTCGCCGATGGTCTCGACCGTCCAGCCGGAGATCGTGGGCTCCAGCATGGCGAGGTTGGTCTTGCCGCAGGCGGACGGGAACGCGGCAGCCACGTACTTGGACTCGCCCTGCGGCGGGGTGAGCTTGAGGATCAGCATGTGCTCGGCGAGCCAGCCCTCGTCGCGGGCCATGACGGACGCGATGCGCAGCGCGTAACACTTCTTTCCGAGCAGGGCGTTGCCGCCGTAGCCGGAGCCGTAGGACCAGATCTCACGGGTCTCGGGGAAGTGCGAGATGTACTTGGTGGAGTTGCACGGCCACGGGACGTCGGCCTCGCCCTCCGCCAGGGGCGCGCCCAGCGTGTGGACGGCCTTGACGAAGAAGCCGTCCTCGCCCAGTTCGTCGAGGACGGCCTGGCCCATGCGGGTCATGGTGCGCATGGACACGGCGACGTACGCGGAGTCGGTGATCTCGACGCCGATCGCGGACAGCGGCGAGCCGAGCGGGCCCATGCAGAAGGGCACGACGTACATCGTGCGGCCCTTCATCGAGCCGCGGAAGATCCCCTTCTCACCGGCGAAGATGTCCTTCATCTCCGCAGGCGCCTTCCAGTGGTTCGTCGGGCCGGCGTCCTCCTCCTTCTCGGAGCAGATGAAGGTGCGGTCCTCGACGCGGGCGACGTCGGAGGGGTCGGACGCGGCGTAGTAGGAGTTGGGGCGCTTGATCGGGTCCAGTTTCTTGAACGTGCCCTTGGCCACCAGCTCCTCGGCCAGCCGCTCGTACTCGGCCTCCGAGCCGTCGCACCAGACGATGTTGTCCGGCTGCGTGAGAGCTGCGATCTCGTCGACCCAGGAAATGAGCTCCTGGTGATTGGTGGGGACGCTGGGAGCCGCGATGTCGCGCGCCACGATCGCTCCTAAGTGAGGGTTTGTTTGGTTTGTGCCCCGTGGGGGCCGCGACCCGGATGCTTCATACCTACTTTTGGCTGGCGCTCATCCGGTGCCGACCGCACTCATCTGATCATCGGTGCCGAATGCCCATATGTCCAGAGGCCCTCTCACGTGAGCATCGCCACTCGTCACTGTTACCTACGGTTGCGTAGGTAACATTCGGGCATGACTGCAGCCATGCCCGACGTGACCGAGATGGACCCGCCCCCGGTGAAACCGCGGCTGCGCGGGTGGCTGCACGCAGGAATGTTCCCCGCCGTGGTGATCGCGGGAATCACCCTCACCGCACTCGCGGACTCGACCAAGGCCAAGATCGCCTGCGGCGTCTACGTGGTGACCGCCTGCCTGCTCTTCGGCGTCAGCGCGCTCTACCACCGCGGCAACTGGGGCCCGCGCGCCACGGCCGTGCTGCGCCGGCTGGACCACGCCAACATCTTCCTGATCATCGCGGGCACCTACACGCCGCTCACGCTGCTCCTGCTCCCCTCGTCCACAGGGCGGGTACTGCTGTGGGCGGTCTGGGTGGCCGCGGTGGCCGGGATCGCCTTCCGGGTGTTCTGGGTGGGCGCACCGCGCTGGCTGTACACGCCCTGCTACATAGCGATGGGCTGGGCCGCGGTGTTCTTCCTGCCCGACTTCCTGCGCGAGGGCGGCATCGCCGTGCTCGTGCTGGTGGTCGTCGGCGGCCTGCTCTACAGCGCGGGCGGCGTGATCTACGGGCTCAAGCGACCGAACCCGTCACCGCGGTGGTTCGGCTTCCACGAGGTGTTCCACTCCCTCACGCTCGCGGCGTTCATCGTCCACTACGTGGGGATCTCCCTGGTGGCGTACCAGCACTCCTGAGCCGGGGTGCCCGGCTCAGGACCACAACCAAATATTGACGCTCACCTCTTTTTGAGAGTTACTGTCATTTGACACTGACTCTCTGAAGGAGGTGCGTCATGTCCGCACCCGACGCCCGGCGCTGGTGGGCACTGGCAGCGATGGTCGCGAGCCTGCTCGTCCTGGGCTTCGACATGACCATCCTGAACGTGGCCCTGCCCGCCATGGCGGAACAGCTCGGCGCCACCACAGGGGAGCAGCAGTGGATGGCGGACGGCTACATCGTGGTCTTCGCCGCCCTGATGCTCCCCGCCGGGCTGATCGGCGACCGGTTCGGCCGCCGGCGGATGCTGGTGACGGGCCTCGGCGTCTTCCTGGCCGGCTCGGTCGCCGGCGCCCTCGCCGACGACGTCACCACCGTCATCGCCGCACGCGCCGCCATGGGCGTCGGCGCCGCCTTCGTGATGCCGCTCGGCATGGCCGTCGTGCCGTCGCTGTTCGCCGGCCGGGAGCGGGCCAAGGCCGTCGGTGTCGTCACCGCCGCCTCCGCGCTCGGACTGCCGCTCGGACCGGTCGTCGGCGGCTGGCTGCTCGACCACTTCTGGTGGGGCTCCGTCTTCGTCGTCAACATCCCGATGGTCGCGATCGGGATCACCGCCTGCCTGTTCCTGCTGCCGGAGACCCGCGACCCCGTGGCGCCCCGGGTCGGCGTCCTGTCCACGGCGCTGACCGCAACCGGTCTCGGCGCGCTGATCTACGGCATCATCGAGGCGCCCGTCCGCGGCTGGACGGACCCGGTGGTCCTCGGCGCACTCGCCGCCGCCGCGGTGCTGATCGCGGCCCTCGTCGTACGGGAGAGGCGCGCGGCACGGCCCATGCTCGACATGGCTCTCCTCGCCGACCGCTCGTTCCTGCTCAACACCCTGACCGTGACCCTGGCGATGTTCATGCTCTCCGGGCTGATGTTCGTGCTCCCGCCGTACCTCCAGGCCGTCCTCGGGAACGACGCCCTCGGCACCGGGGTGCGGATGCTGCCCCTGATGGGCGGGCTGATCGTCGCCGCGAAGGGCGGTGCCCCGCTGGCCGAGCGGTTCGGCGCCCATGCCGTGATCACCGCCGGGCTCGTCGTTCTCGCCTTCGCGGGCTTCCTCGGCAGCCGCGTCACCGCGGAGAGCGGCTACGGCTTCACCGCGCTGTGGCTGTCGGTCGCCGGGCTCGGCTTCGGCTTCTCGATGGTGCCCGCGATGACGGCCGCCATCGACACCCTGCCGCCGGACCGCGCCGGCTCCGGCTCCGGGCTGCTGACGACCGTACGCCAGGTCGGCAGCGCGATCGGGATCGCGATCGTCGGGTCGCTGCTGGCGGCCGTCTACGAAAGCCGGCTGCCGGCCGGCGCGCCCGACGCGGCCGGGGACTCCGTGATCGCCGCGCATCTGCTGGGCGACCCGGCGCTCACCTCGGCGGCGGACGCCGCGTACGCGAGGGGCATGGGTGCGGTGCTGCTGGTCTCCGGGATCGCCGCGCTGATCACGGCGCTCCTCGCGGCGGCCCTGCTGCCGAGGACGGGAAGCACCGTGGCCGCCGTGACCCGGGACGTGGCCGGGGCGACGGCGGATGCCCGACAATGACGACCATGGCCGCCACCGCACCTCTCCCGTTCGAACAGCACCAGCCCCCGATGGGGCTGCGGGAGCGCAAGAAGCTCAAGACCCGTATCGCGATCCGCAAGGCCACGTACCGGCTGATCGCCGAGCAGGGGTACGACGCGACCACGGTCGAGCAGATCGCGGCGGCGGCCGAGGTCTCTCCCTCCACGGTCTTCCGCTACTTCCCCACCAAGGAAGACATCGTCCTCACCGACGAGTTCGACCCGGTCATGGAAGCGGTGCTGCGGACGCGGCCTGCGGACGAACCGCCGCTCGAGTCCCTGCGGGTCATCCTGACCGACGCCGTCGCCGCGATCCTCGAGAACGAGCCCGAGGAGATGCAGCTGCGCACCCGGCTCATGCTCGAGGTCCCCGCCCTGCGGGCCCGGATGACCGAGACGATGGCCGAGACCTCCCAGCTGCTCGCCCGCCCGATCGCCGACCGGGCGGGCCGGGAACCGGACGACCTGGAGGTACGGGTCTTCACCGCCGCCGTCATGGCCGCGCTGCGCGAGGCGCTGATCCACTGGGGCGAGCGCGGGCAGCAGGACGACCTGGTCGCTCTCGTGGACCGCACGCTGGACGTGCTGGAGGGCGGCCTGCGGCTCTGATCGCCTGGCAGCGCCGGGAGGTTCGCCCTCCGGGGGCTGCCGTACCGGGCGGCGATCCGCTGCCCGATCATGACGGCATGTCGAACACCTCACGGCGTGGTCTTCTCGCCGTCCTCGCCGCCTCCGCCGCTGCCGTCCCGCTCGGCGCTCTGACAGCCGCCCCGGCCCGCGCCGCGGGGCCCGCCCGGGCCGCGGCGCCGCTCGCGGCCCCGGCCGGCCTCGGCACCGCCCGCTCATCCGTCACCCAGGCCCCGCTGGACGCCTCGTACTTCACCCGGCTGACGCTGCACACTCCGCTCACCGCCACCGTGCTGCCGGGGACCCCGGCGCGGACCGAGGTCACCTCCGGCGGCGAACGCGTCGCGCTGCTGACCCATGGCGCGCGGACCGTCGTACTGCCCGGCCCCGAAAGGACGTTCACCGAGAACAAGAAGCCGTACACGGACGACTTCGGGCGCACCCTGCCGGACCTGGCGCTGCCGGCGGCGGAGCGCCGCTACTGGGGAAGCACGCCCGGCGGCGGCAGCTGGTCCACGCTCGGGCCCGACGAGACCGATTACTCGGTAGCGCCCGGCGCCGGCGTCATCGCCCTCACCACCGACCACGCGAGCCGCCACGCCAGCGTGCGCGACGACGGCATCACCGACGTCGACGTGCGTTCTGTGGCCCGGTTCGACAAGGTGCCCACCGGTCAGGCCTGCTCGTACGCGCTGTCCTTCGGCTATCAGAGCACCCACGACAACTACCGGGCCCGGCTGTCGTTCCTCACCTCGGGCGCGGTCGAACTGCGCGTCGAGAAGGAGGTCGCCGACAACGTCACCCAGCTGGCCTCCGCCCTCACGCTCGCCACCGGTGTGCCCGCCGGGACCGACTGGACGATCCGGGTGCGCCGTGAAGGCACCCGGATCCGGGCCAAGGCATGGCGATCGGACCTCGCGGAGCCGTCCGCCTGGGCCGTCGACGTCAGCGACTCCACATTCGGCGCCGGACGGGTCGGCCTGCGGGCACTGGCCAACAGCGGCTGCACCAATCTGCCCGTCAGGCTCACCGTCAGCCGCTTCCAGGTCGACGCCGCCGCTTGGGAGACGCCGCCCAGCGTCACGCACCGGGACTGGGTGCGGGTGCTGCCTCAGCCGTTCGACGGGAGCTGGACACCGGAGCTCGAGCAGACGATACGCGGCTGGGCCGGCTCCACCGCTCCCGACGTCCTCGCCCACGCGGCCATGTTCCTGCCCGGCGCCCCGGCGGTGACGAGCGGGACGGGACCGGCCAAGGACAAGCAGGTGCTGGGCGAGGCCGGGTACGGATACCTCGATCCGCGGGGCGACCGCTATGAAGGCGCCGACTTCCACGAGTACATGAACCTCGGCTGGACCTTCCCCGACGGCACCTGGACGGGGCCGTCCGCCAAGCAGGTCGGCAACCTCGACTGCTCGGGCTACACACGCATGGTCTACGGCTTCCACCTGGGCGTGCCGCTGGCCGCGGGCGAGGACACGTCGGGCACCCGGCTCCCGCGCAGGTCGCGTGACATGGCCGAGCACGCGCCCGGCGTCCGCATCGACCGGACCGACGGCACCCGGCCGCCCGCCGCCACGCAGTTGCAACCCGGTGACCTGGTCTTGTTCAACGCCGACTCGGGGGACGACGGCGTGAGCGCCACGGTCGACCACGTCGGCATCTACCTGGGCTTGGACCAGGCCGGCAGCCGCCGCTTCCTGTCCAGCCGCAAGACCGTCGACGGGCCGACGATGTCCGACCTGGGCGGCGCGTCGCTGCTCGACGGCACGGGCACGTACGCCAGGACGCTGCACACCGTGCACCGCATCTGACGCCGCGCCGACGCCCTCGCCGGCCAGGGGAGGGCGTCGGTCCGGTCC
>NZ_JBSGZJ010000087.1:0-19854 GCF_053610925.1 Streptomyces sp. NPDC054847
GGGCGGCGGGGTCCCCCCGCCCCCCGCGGTCCCGGCGGCCGCCGGGCCGGTGTGCTCAGCGGGCAGCGAATGCCGTGACGACGTCCGCTGCGCCGAGCAGCCGCACGCGTGACGCGTCCAGCCGCTGCGGGTACAGCGCGAAGACTTCGCACCCGTCGGGGAGTTCGATGTCCCCGCGCAGGAGGAAGGCCAGACCCGCCCCGGACGCACGGCACTCCGCATCCCCGCCCATGTCCGTGTCCGTGTCCGGTGAGCCGATGCGGGCCGCGAAGGCGGACACGTCCTCACCGTCCCGGCGTACGTACACGGCCGAGGCCGCGTCCTCGCGGCGCAGCACAACCCAGGACGCACGGGCCGCGGCCTGCCGGCAGGCCAGTTCGCCCAGGCTCACGCGGGCCCCCGACGCGAACAGCCCGGTGAGGCTCCGGCCCAGCGTGGCCAGGGCCGTCGAGTGACGCCACACGGAGTGCTGTGTACCGGTCACGCCCTTGGCGACGTCGAGCCAGCGCATGGTCCGTGCCCGCAGGTCGACGACGAGCGGCACGCAGGCACGTTCGCCGCCGGTCAGGTCGAAGCGCTGCTCGACGGAGCGCGGTTCGAAGACCGGGCCCGCGCCTCCGGGCGCGTCGCGGACCATGAGTCCGGCGAACGCCTCCGCCAGGTCCCCGAAGGGCACGTTGTTGTACGAGTAGACGACCGCGACCGCATGGCGCACCCCCGCCGCGGCGAGCCGCTCCAGGTCGAGGTCGACGAACTCGCTCGCGCCGAGCGGCGGCGGCGCGTCCTGGAGATCGCCGGAGTGCACGGCCGCGTCGCGGGCGTACCGCAGGTTCGTGTAGTCACAGACGCCGACCTGCTGCCAGTCCGCGTCGAACATCGCCACCGACAGGTCGAGGTCCGTCCGGCCCGAGGTGGCGCTCTCCGTCCAGTGGAGGAACAGCCGCAGCGTCCGGCCGTCCGGCACCGCCAGTTCACTTCCGCGCGGCAGGGTCACGAAGGCACGGGAAGCGGTGCGCTCGGTGAACGGAGCCATGACACCGGCCAGTTCGGCGTCGAGGACCGCCGTGTCCACGCGCTGCCCCGTGCCCGCCCGGCGGGACAGCTCCGCCGAGAGTACGCCGACGACGTCCTGCACCGGAGAGGCGGTCAGTGCCGCGCGTCCGTCGTCCGCGACGTGCGCCTTCGCGGACGCGCCCTTGGGGAAGAACACCCGCACCGGCTGTTCCCGCGTGCGGACGCGGATCGCGCCCAGCGCGGACAGCAGCACCGCCGGCGCCACCCGGCCGATCACGCCGCTCAGCGCGGTGACGACCGCCTGTCCCTCGGTCTGCCTGCCGTCGGCGAGCCGGAGCAGATGGTCGAGCCTGCGGACCAGTTCACCCGGGCGTTGCGCGAGCAGCGCAACGGCACCGGTGACATCGGCCGACGTGAGGGCGGCCTCGACCTGCGCGCTCCAACTGTGGGCGGTGACGACCGGTCCGGTGGCGTCGATGCCGTCGGCGTCGGCCGCCGCCGCGCGCAGCACGGCGGAGAGGGTGTCGTCCCCGAGGCGGGTACCGCGGAGCGCGGCGAAGGCCAGCGCCGCGCGCGGGTGACGGGCCGCGTACTCGAAGGGGTGCAGACGCTCGGCCGCGTGGATCCAGGCGCGGCGGTGGCGTCGCATGTCCTGGACCGCCTGGGCCGGGTCGAGCGCGTCGAGCAGGGACAGCAGTCCTCGGCGCAGCGGACGGGGCACGGCCGCGAACCTCGGGACCGACACCAGTCCGGCGTCCCCGCCGGAGCGCAGGGCCAGTACGCGCAGCACGTCCGTCGCGGTGTCGACGAGTCCGGCCGCGTACGGCAGGGTCGCGGCCAGGTCCTCGGGGTCGTCGAGCAGCCAGGCGACGAGCCGGGCCTTCGTCTCCCGTCCGGGGACGACGGCGGGCAGCGTGTCCAGGCCGGTGCGGGAACGTGCGGCCAGCAGGGAGGTCAGGTCGTCGGCGTCCTGCGGGCGCGGAGCGCCGGTCCGCGTGAGCAGGGTGTCCAGTTCGTACGCGGCATCGGCCTGACGTGCGGTCAGGTCCCCGCCGAGGGAGAGCAGCCGCATGCGCCGGGGCGCCACGCGTCGCCCGAACAGCCGCCGGGGGCGCTTGGGCTTCAGGAACGGGTCGGCGGGATCGATACGGCGCTGGCACACCGGGCAGGCGGTGAAGTCGGCGCCGTCGAAGCACGTACCGCACACCAGGTGCGCACACGGCGAGACGGGCACGACGGAAGCCTCCGTACCGCAGAGCACGCACGGCTGCGCGGGCTCCTGGAAGAGCACCGTCAGCACGCGGTCGACGTAGTACTGGTGCGGGTCGGCCGGAGTGGTGTCCGGGAAGCCGCTGAACAGCGGCTCATGGGGCCGGTCGGCGCCCAGTGCCTGGTCGATGTCGTGCAGCAGGGCACGGCCCGCCGCTCCGAGGGCTCGCGCGTCGAGCGCCGCGAACGCGGTCCGCAGAGCGGGTGCGACGAGGTAGCCGCGGTCGGCGAGGGCGGCCTCCAGCAGTGCCGCGCCGGCCTCTCCGGCCGGGTCGGACACGGCGCCGGTGCCGGTGCCGGGCAGGTAGACAGCGCCCCGGCGGGACAGCAGTACGGCGGCGAGAGCGCGCGGCCTGGCGGTGGCGGTGACGGACATGTTCGGATCCCCCCTCCCGGACAGTGGCCGGGTGTTGCGCGGGGCGGGAAGTGAGCACGCTGATTCATCAGAAGAAGTCAGAAGGAAGCACACTCGGGAGCCGCCCCGCGCAGCATGAAGTTAGCACCGGCCAGGCGGGCCGATCACCTGCTTTTCCGCATGTGGACCCGGCGGTTCCGGGGACCCAAACTGCCGGACGCGCTGCCTCGGGCTGCCTCGGCCTGCCGGAGCATGCCCCCTGACCCCTTCGCCGCCGGGTGCGACACGCCGCCGCCCCTGCCGGGCCCGTTCAACTCGCTTTGATACGACGGACACTGTGACCGGGGCTCCACGCCGCTGGGTGGACAGCCTCGGGCACGGCCGACCACCAGAAGGCGTACGAAGAGGATCTCTGTGGCAATCTCCCGTCGTGCCTCGCTCACCGCGCTGGCGGCCCTCGCCGCCGCCCCGCTCACCGGATGCGCCGCCCCCCGCGCCGACGCCGCGCCACCGAGTGCGTCCGCGTCATCCAGGACGGCGCCGGCACCGAAGGCGTCCGCAGGGCCGTCGGGCCGCGCATTCGCCCGGCTGGAGCGGGAGTTCGATGCCCGGCTCGGTGTGTACGCCGTCGACACGGGCAGCGGGCGGACCGTCACCCACCGGGCCGACGAGCGCTTCGCCTACTGCTCCACCCACAAGGCACTGACCGCTGCCGCGGTGCTCGAGCGGAACTCCCTGGCCGGCCTGGACAAACTCGTCCGCTACACCCGTGACGACCTCGTCGACCACTCACCGGTCACGGAGAAGCACGTCGACAGCGGCATGACACTGCGCGCCGTGTGCGACGCCGCCGTCCGCTACAGCGACAACACCGCCGCGAACCTCCTCTTCGACGAGCTCGGCGGGCCCAAGGCCTTCCAGGCCACGCTCGCCGCCCTGGGTGACACGGTCACGCACGCCGACCGTCTCGAGACCGCCCTCAACGAAGCCACGCCGGGCGACATCCGCGACACGAGCACCCCGCGCGCCCTCGCCGGCGACCTGCGCGAGTACGTCCTCGGTGACACTCTCGACGCAGGGAAGAAGGCGCTGCTGACCGACTGGCTCAGGCGCAACACCACGGGCGACGCCCTCGTACGCGCCGGCGTCCCGGACACCTGGGTGGTCGGCGACAGGAGCGGCGGAGGCGGCTACGGCACCCGCAACGACATCGCCGTCGCCTGGCCGCCCGGGGCCGCCCCGGTCGTCATCGCCATCCTGTCCAGCCGCGCCGCCGAGGAGGCGGAGTACGACGACAGGCTCGTCGCGCGAGCCGCCGAGGTGGTGGTGGCCGCCCTGGCGTAGGCGGACCCCCGCGCGGGGACCAACGCGAAGGCCGGTGGCCGGTCGCCCGTACCGGGTTGTCCGGGCCCGGAACAGGACGTGAAACAGGGCCGATTCCAGCCCGGCTCGGGGGCTTCCGGGCCTGGTGCGGGCCGGTGCAGGCCCGCAACACGCCCGGTTCCGGCCTAGTACGGCTTCGCCAGTACGTGCGCCGCGCCCGGGATGCCGGTCTTCAGGAGTTCGTCCTCGTCGGGTGTGGTCTCCCCGCCCGTCTCCTGCTTGAGAACCGCGTGCGACATGGCCTGCACCCACATCGCCCGGGGCCGGCGGCGCGCCTCCCAGGCCGCGAGGGCGGCCGGCACCGAGGGCTCGCTGTCGAGGGACTCGGCGAGCACGACGGCGTCCTCGACGGCCATCGCCGCGCCCTGCGCGATGTGCGGGGTACAGGCGTGGGCCGCGTCACCGGCCAGTACCACCCGGCCCACGTGCCACGGTTCCTCGACCGTCACCTGGGAGATCCGCGAGTAGACGACGGCCGCGGGATCGGTGACCGTGGCGAGCGCCTCCGCCACCGGGCCGGAGAACTTCGCCAGCCGCTCGGCCAGCTGCTCGTGGGCCCGTTCCGGATCGGGACGGAAGTCCTCCTGCTCGGCGAACACGGCCCCCAGGTACATCAGCTCGTCCGTGATCGGCGTGAGCAGTGCCTTGCCGTCCTGCCCCGCCGTGCTCATCACGACGCCGTCGACCTGGGCCTGCCGCGGCACGGTGAC
Organism: Streptomyces sp. NPDC054847; assembly: GCF_053610925.1. Lineage (NCBI taxonomy): Bacteria > Bacillati > Actinomycetota > Actinomycetes > Kitasatosporales > Streptomycetaceae > Streptomyces > Streptomyces sp. NPDC054847. The sequence continues at coordinate 4,732 of NZ_JBSGZJ010000087.1, forward strand.
CCGCCAGTTGGCGAAGCCGGTGTACTGCGGCGCGTAGCGCTCGCCGTAGAGGCGGGTGCGCAGCGGCGAGCCGATGCCGTCGAAGCCGACGACCAGGTCCCAGCGTCCGGCCGAGCCGTCGGAGAGGGTGACGTCGACGCCCTCGCCGTCGTCGTGCAGCTCGGTGACGGTGGCCGAGAACCGGAGCGTCGCGCCGGCCGCCGTGGCCGCCGCGCCCAGCACCGCGGCGAGCGCGGGCCGCGGGATGCCGTTGTTGGCGGGGGCGTCGCCCATCCGGGGCTGCGGAATGCGCGCGAGCGTGTTCCCGGCGGGGTCGGCGATGGTGAGGACCTCCCACTCGTACCCCGCCTTCAGGCAGTCGTCGAGTACGCCGATCTCACGCATCACGTGGAGGGCGTTCGACGGCTGGATGATGCCTACACCGAGCGCGTCGAGCCTGTCGCGGATCTCCGCGACCTCCACGGTGTGGCCGCGCCGTGCGAGTGCCGTGGCGAGGGTGAGCCCGCCGATGCCGCCGCCGTGGACGAGGACGCGCAGGGGTGATGCCATCTCAGAAGTCTCCAGAGCAGGAAGGGCCCGGAACGGGAAGGAACAGGGCGGGAGGGGCCAGGGCGGGAAGCGAGCGGGCAACAGGGCCGGCGCCGGCCGCGGTTGCTCAGACCGCGGCGGGCAGGCTCATCAGGTGGTCGACCAGGGCGAGCAGCACGTCCTTGCCGTAGTCGCGACGCCGGACGTCGCCGATCAGCAGCGGCACGTGCGGATCGAGGTCGAGCGCGACCCTGATCTCCTCCGCCGTACGAGTGTTGTGCCCGTGGAAGCAGTTGATGGCCACCACGAACGGGATGTCCCGGCTCTCGAAGAAGTCGATCGAGGCGAAACTGCTCCCCAGACGCCGGGTGTCCGCGATGACGACGCCGCCGAGCGCGCCGTTGACCAGGTCGTTCCACATGAACCAGAAGCGTTCCTGGCCGGGTGTGCCGAAGAGGTACACGACCAGCTCGTCGCTGATCGTGATGCGCCCGAAGTCCAGGGCGACGGTCGTCGTGTCCTTGTCGCCGACGCCGGCCAGGTCGTCGACGCCGACGCTCGCCTTGGTGAGGTACTCCTCGGTGCGCAGCGGGGCGACCTCGCTGACGGCTTCCACCATGGTCGTCTTGCCGACGCCGAACCCGCCGGCGATCAGGATCTTCACGGCGGCGGGGGCCGCCTGACTGATGGTCATGATGATTCAGAGTCTCCGGAGTCCGTCACGAACGGCGGCCAGCAGGCCCCTGTCGGCACCGCCCGCCGCCCGCGCCACGGACAGCGGCGCGCGTGCGGTGAGCAGGCCCTGGCCCACGAGGTCGGCCAGCAGGATCTTGGTCACCGACACGGGGAGGTCGAGGTCGGCGGCGACCTCGGCGACGGCCGCGGGCCGCCGGCAGCGGTCGAGAATCATCCGGTGCTCGGGCTGCAACCGCCCGGGGCGCAGCGGGACTCCACGCCCGTCGCGCGGCTCGTCCGCCGTCCTGAGCACCGTGATGAGCGTGAAGTCGTCCCGCTCGGGGGCCGTACGGCCACGGGTGATGGTGTACGGGCGGACCATCGTTCCCGAGCCGTCCTCCCCCAGCGCCTCGTCGTCCTCGTCCTCCCAGCCGGCGTTCACGCGACCGGTCCCTCCCCGGTGCCGAAGGCGTCGAACTCCCCACGCACGGGGGTGCCGAGCTTCTGGCCGACCTGCTGGACGAGGTTGTGCATGGCGAGCGACATGACTTCGGCGTCCACCTCCTGCGACGCGACGACCGCGAGGTGGGTGCCTTGGCCGGCCGAGATGATGAACAGCCAGAGGTCGGCCAGTTCTACGATCACCTGGTGCACGACGCCGCCGTCGAAGAGCTGACCGACCCCGCGGGCCAGGCTCTGCTGGCCGGTGCAGATGGCGGCCAGCCGCTCCGCCTCCGAGCGCTCGATGGACCGCGAGTGGCTGACGACCAGCCCGTCGTCGGAGAGCAGGACGGCGTTCCGGGTCTCTGCCACCGAGTCCACCAGACCGTCGAGCAGCCAGTCCAGGTCCTGGTGGGTGGCGGTTGTGCGTGTCATGACCGTTCTTCTCTCGTGGGACGGGTCGGTGCGGTGGAGTCGGGCCGGTCCGGAGGGCCGGCCGGGTCCGTGGGCGCGTCGCCCGCGCGGGCGGCCCGGGACCGGCGTTGGAAGGCGCCGATCGTGGCGCCGGCCCGGCGCGGGGCGGGCCGAAGCAGCGGGTCGTCCTGCCAGCGCGGCGGCCTGGGCGGCACCGGCCGGTCGGCGGGGGCGACGCGCAGCTCGTCGACGAGACTGGCCTGCCGCACCCGGCGCGGCAGCGGAGGTTCCGGGGTCGGCGCCGGGAGGCCGGGCAGTCCCTGAACGGCACCGGCCGGCTCGCCGGCGCCGTCGTGCGAGAGGTCCGTCCCCGCGCCCGGCTGCGCGGGGGTCCCGTACGGAAGGGCGGGGGTCCCGTACGTCTCGGGGGTGGCCGCGTACAGCTCGGACGTCCCGTACGGCTCGGTGGGAGTCGCGTACAGCTCGGACGTCCCGTACGGCTCGGCGGGTGCCGGACGGTACGGCGGCTCCGTGTGGCCGTACGGCGGCTCCGCGTGCTCGTACGGCTGCCCGGGCGCCTCGTGGCCCACGTCGGGATCCGGGTACGGCCCGTCGAACTCCGCGTACGGTCCGGGGCCGTTCCCGTGCGGATCCGCCGGACTACCGTACGGCTCAGGGTCGTTCCGGTACGGGTGCCCCGGCTCCTCGGCGTACGGCGGGGCGGCGGGCTCATAGGGCGTCGCGGCGGCCGGGTTCAGTGCCGTGACGTCGGCGAGGGCCCTGCCCTGCACACGGGTCGGCAGCGCGTCCGTGTCCGCCACGGGGGCGGCGGGGTCGGCGAGGGGCGCCACGGCGTGGACCGGCACCGCAGAAGGAGCCGGCGCCTCCGGACCGGGCCCGGCCACGGTGAGCTCGTGGGGGACGAGGACGACGGCCCGCGTGCCGCCGTACGCCGACGGGCGGAACTCGACCCGCAGCCCGTACTGGGAGGCGAGCCGTGCGATCACGTGCAGGCCGAGCCGGATGTCGTCGGAGTGGGCGAGCACGTCCATCCGCGGCGGGCGGCGCATCAGTTCGTTGGCGTCGGCGAGCTGGTCCTCCTCCATGCCGAGGCCGCGGTCCTCCACCTCGATGGCTAGTCCGCGGCTCACTCCCGCGGCCCTGACCTCGACCGGACTCGGCGGGCGGGAGAAGGCGAGCGCGTTCTCGATCAGTTCGGCCAGGACGTGCGAGACCGGGCCGACGGCCCGTGCCGAGAGCCAGGGACTGCCGTCGAGGTCCAGCATGACGCGGCGGTAGTCCTGCACCTCGCCCTGGGCGGAACGCATCACGTCGAGCAGCGGGACCGGCTTGCGCCAGCGCCGGTGCGGTGACCCGCCCGCGAGGATCACCAGGTTCTCCTCGTAACGCCGGAGCCGGGCGGTGAGGTGGTCGAGGTCGAAGAGGCCGTCGAGCACCTCGGGGTCCTCGTGCCGGCGCTCCAGCTCGTCCAGCTTCTTGAGCTGCTGGCCGATCAGCTGCTGCGTGCGGCGGGCGATGCGCTGGAGCAGCCGCTCGAACCCGCGGTGCTGGTCGGCCTGCCGGACCGCGGCCTCCAGCGCGCTGGTGCGGGCGAGGTTGAGGGCCTCGCCGAGGCGGGTGAGCTCGTCGGAGGCACGGTCCTGGTCGTCCTGCCGGATGGCTCGTGCCTCGGCCTCGACGTCGATGCGTTCTCCTTGGCCGAGCCGCTCGACGACATCGGGGAGGGCCTTCTCCAGTGCCTCCGCCTGTTCCTGGAGGCGGCTGATGCGGCGGCGCAGGTTTCGCGTGAGGCGCCAGGTGGTCCAGATGACGGCGACGACGGCGAGGAGGCCGACGACCGTGGTGAGCACCATCCGGAAGAGCAGCGACATGACACTGCCCTTGCCCTCCTCGACCACTCGGGCGGTCCGGTGCTCCATGAGGCTCTTCAGCTGGGGCGTGAGCGTGTCCATCGCGTCCCGCCAGGTCTTCTCCTCGGCGCGGAGCCTGATGTCGCCGGACGCATCGGGGTCCGCGGGGCGCAGTACGGCGTCCTCGACACGGGTCTTCGCCTGCCAGGCCGAACTGCCGGTGATCGCCAGCCACTCGGCCTTCTCGTCGTCCGGGAGGAAGGGCACCACCTTGGTGGTGTGCACGAACGACTGGCCGGCCACGGCCTGCCGGAACTGCTGGTGTTCCTCGGTGCTGAGCCTGCCCCGGCCCCAGCCGCGGGCGAGCAGGGCGTCGGAGCGGGAGATCATCTCCTTGGCCCAGAACAGGTCCACGAGGGGCTGCGACAGCGTGGTGATACGCCCGTTGTCCACGTGGCTGAGCGCGGTGAAGAGCTTCAGGTCGACGGCGATCAGGTCCGTGTAGTAGTCGTACACGGCCTCCTGCTGATCCCGGTCACCACTGTCCACGAGGGCACGCTGGGCGGGGAGTTGGCCGATCGCCTGCCGCGCTCCGGCGACCGCGTCGAGGACCTCGCGCGGCGCGTCGTCCTCGGTGACGTCGGAGAGGGACCGGAAGCGGTCGACCGCCTCGTCCGTCAGCTCGCGCTTGCGTGCCAGGTCCGCGGCGGCGCCGTCGCGGCGGGCGAGCACCTCGGCGCTGAGGCGTCGCTCCTCCTGGAGGTTGTAGTAGACGACGTTGGACGGTTGGCCGGCCTTCTCCGCCAACAGCCCCTGGGCCGCCTGTCGTTGAAAGTCGAATAATGTCTGGCCGCTGGTGACGCCCCACAGGGCCACCAGTGCGATACCGGGGACGAAGGCCAGGACGAGCAGGGCCGTCCGCAGGGACATGGACGTCGAGCCGGTCCGCCGTGAGGCGCGCGTGCGCAGGGCAATGCTCCTTGACGAGGGACCGACCTGACGGCTGGTCAAATTCGAGGTGCGCTCCGACGCGTGAATATTAGTCACACTGCGACACCACAAGGGACCCGGGACCCTGCACAAGCATCATCCTTCACTCACACCACCGTCACCGGACAGGGCCGGGACGGGCCGTCGGAGCAGGTCAACGCCTCCCCGACGGCCCCGTGGCACGACGGACCCGTCACACCTCGATCCGGGGGAACAGCGGAGCGGCCGCGGGAAGGACTCCGCCGACGGCCGTGCACTGCTCCCTGATACGGGCCGCGGCCCCCGGCAGGAAGGGGTCCAGCCGGTCGCCCAGCACCAGACATGCCTGCAGGAGGGCGTCGAGAGCCCGGTCCAGGCGCTCCCCCGCGTGGGGGTCTCCCGCCTTTTCCGCCTTGGCCGACTCCCAGGGCCGTGTGGCGTCGATGCAGCGGTTGGCCTCCTCCACGATCGTCCACACCGCGGCCGCCGCCCGGCGGAAGTCGAAGCCGGCGAGGGCCGCCGCGATCAGCCGGGGGCTGTCCTCGCATGCCTCGGCCAATGGCTTCGAGGTGAGCGCGAGGGGGCGCGAAGCCGGAGGACGGCCGTCACGGTAACGGTGAACCATGGTGACGACACGGTTCACCAGGTTGCCAAGCCCCCCGGCGAGGTCGCTGTTGGCGCGGTCCACGAGACGGTCCCGCGTGAAGTCCGCGTCGCCGACCCTGGGTACGTCACGCAGCAGCCACCAGCGGACCGCGTCCGTGCCGGCATCGGCGGCCAGTTCCGCCGGATCGACCGTCGTACCGCTCGACTTGCTGATCTTGCGGCCGTCGACGGTGAGATAGTCGTGGACGAGGATGTCGGTCGGCAGCGGCAGCCCGGCAGACAGCAGCATCGCCGGCCAGTACACGGCATGGAACCTGAGCACGCCCTTCCCCGCCAGGTGGACGCGCCTGCCGCTCCCGTGCCACCACTCGTCGAACGCCTCGTCCCCGGTGCCGTACCCGAGACTGGTGACATAGTTGCCGAGCGCGTCCCACCACACGTAGACGACCTGGTCGGGGTCGCCGGGGACGGGGATGCCCCAGCCGCGGGCGCGGCTCTGGGAGCGGGAGACGGAGAAGTCGTGCAGACCGCCCTCGATCAGGCCGAGGACCTCGTTGCGGCGTGAGGCGGGTTCGATCCGCAGGCGTCCGTCCGTGATCAGTTCCCGCAGGGTGCCGGCGTAGCGGGAGAGCCGGAAGAACCAGTTCTCCTCGGATACGGTCTGAGGCTTTGTCCCGTGGTCGGGACATCGGCCCTCGTCCAGGTCGGCGGGGGTCCAGAACTGCTCGCAGCCGACGCAGTACAGCCCCTCGTAATGCCTGCGGTACAGGTCCCCCGCGTCGGCGCACCGCTGCCACAGCCGCTCCACACCGGCGCGGTGGCGCGGGTCGCTGCTGGTGCGGATGAAGTCGTCCGACGACAGGGCGAGCGGCCCCCGCAGGGCGGCGAACGCGTCGGCGTTGCGGTCGACCAGTTCCTGGACCCCGATGCCCTCCGCCTCCGCCGCGAGGACGTTCTTGAGGGAGTTGTCGTCCGTGCCGGTCAGGAAACGGACCTGCTCGCCGGACTGCCGGCCGTGCCGGGCGAGCACGTCCGCCTGGACCAGTTCCAGGGCGAAGCCCAGATGCGGCCGGGCGTTGACGTACGGGATGGTCGTGGTGATGTAGGTACGGGTAGCGGTCATGGAAGCCTCCTCCTGTCCCGGGCGGGGCTTCCACCTGCACATACGCGAAAGAGGCCCCGTCTCCGGGGCCTCGGTACGTCACACGTCCGACTCAGCGGCCCCGTCTGCGGGGCATCATCGGGAACGCGTGCGTGGTCATGCGGGGAGGCTAACAGAGCCCGGCGGGGCGGGTCCGGGCATTTTCCGTCGGCAGCGCCGTGCGCCTTCTCATGCGGCCAAGGCGCGGTCGATGCGACGCAGGACCGTCTTGTGGGTGACATGCCTGCGCAGCCCGTCCAGTTCCAGCCGTGCGTCCCCGGTGCCGATGCGCGCGAGCGCCACCACGCCGGCTTCCGCGACCCTCACGGCGTACGCACCGGAACGCGGCAGCCCCCTCAGCGAGGTCCCGACCAGGCGGGCGAGCGCGTCGCAGGTGTCGTCACGGGGTGGCAGCAGCGAAAGCAGCCACGCGAGCGCGCGCAGCGCCTGCACGTTGTACGGGTCGTAGGCCGCGGTGCCCTGCGAGCCCCGCAGCGGCACGGTGCGCTCCCGGCCGACGAGTTCGAACCAGCCGTGCACACGCCGACGGACCGACTCCGGACCCGCCGCGTCGAGCAGCTCCCGGCCGGCGTCCAGCCACTTGGCCGACGGCGCACCCGCGCTGATCGGGGCCCTGTGGCCGAGCAACCGCTGCCAGGACCCACCGCCCGCCACCGCGTCCTCGAGAGCCTGATCGGCCCATGCCTCGCCCGGGTTGAGCACGGGACCCGGCAAGCGGGTCAGCAACTCACGCAGGGCCGGTTCGGCGTGGTAGTCGATCACGGTGCGCCGGAACGCGGCGAGTACCGCCGGGCCGGGTATGCGTCCGGCTTCGATCTCGGCGTCCGCGAGCTCCCACTCCCGGTGCCCGAACGCCACGTACTCGCCGCCCAGTCGCGTGAGCACGGACTGGCGCTCCGCGGCCATCAGCTCCGGATCGAGGCCGCGGGCCACGCCGGTCGCCACCACCAGCAACTCGGCCCTGAGGTAAGAGGTGTTCCTGCGGAAGGCCTCGGGGGACGGCTCTTCCCCCGCCCCCGTACGCGCATGCCACTCGGCCCAGATGCCCGCCAGCTCCAGCCGGTCACGGTCCGGCAGCCTCCGCAGCCACGTCATGGCCTCGGCACCCGGCCCCGTCATGGATCCGTTGTGGCACGCGGCCTCCATGACCGACCGTGCCAGCCCGGCAAGGTCTCCGCGCTCGGCGAACCCGCGGTGGACCGCGGCCTGGTCCAGCAGGGTGTCGGGGTTGCTCAGCCATCTGCTCATGATCGGGAGCGTAGAAGACCCCACTGACACCGCCCGGGCGCGAGTGACCGCCTGCGGCGTCAGGGCGCCTCGGCGCCCTCCGGCGTCGTGAGCCGGGCCACCTCGCGCATGGTGCGCAGGATCTCCGGCCGCGCCGCCGGGCGGGAGGCGAGGCCCCGGGGGCTGGGGTGCCAGGTCGCCAGGGTGCGGACCGCAGGGGCGTAGCGGGCGACGTACGCGGCCCAGCCTGCCTGGGCGCTCCGGCCCATGGGCACGACGACCTCCAACTTCGGCAGCAGCGAGATCACTTCGTGGAGGAACGGCACCGCGCGCTGTACTTCCGTACGTCCCGCCGTGGTGATCCGGTCGGCCGTGCCCAGGTACCACGGCACGACGTTCCAGTGCAGGGAGTGCTCATAGGGCAGCCCTGCCTCGCGGCGCAGCAGCCAGCAGTTCTGGGCGGTCGGGTCGTTGTTGTCGACGGAGATGATTCCGCTGCCCGTACGCCGCAGGCCCGCCTCGCTGCCCCCGGCCGTCCGGCCGGGCGCCTCCAGCAGGAAGAGGCTGCGCGCCTCGACTCCGCCGGAGGCCGGGTCGAACCACGGAACGGACTCACCCTGACCCAGCCGTTCACGCAGGTCGGCCACCCAGTCGTTGAGCGGCCGCACCGACGGACCGGTACGTACTGCCTTGAGCCGCGCGGTGAGGAAGACGGGATCCCGCAGGCTGCGGGGAGCCGTGGTGGGCGCGAAGCTTTTCGGAGACATGTCGCGCAGTATGCCCCTTACGGGCACGAGTCAGCGTGAATTGCCTGCGCGTGCCGCCGAGTTGGCCGTTCCGTCCGCCCCGGAGGCCGCCACGGCGTCGAGCTCGTCGATCGCGTGAGCGGCCTCCGCGCGTACCTCCGCGTCGGGGTGACGGAGCAGCGGCTCGACGGCCGCCCTGGCCGCGGGCTCATGGGTGGCCGAGAGGATGAAGGGCACGTAGGTCAGTTCCCGCGGGTGCAGCACCGCCGTGACGTCGGCGATCGGCCCGAGGAGCGCGTACGGAATCCGGTGGCGGACGACCGCGTGCGACAGGGCGTTGAGGCCGGCCTCCTGTACGTCGCGGTCACGTTGCGAGGTGACCGCCTCGACGAGAACGGCCACCACCCGTTCGGCATCCGCCTGTTCGAGGCAGCCGGCCTCCAAGAGGTCGCCGAGTTCGTCAGCCGCCACATCGCGACGCACCGCCTCCTTCGCGGTATCGCGGTCGACGAGGTCCGTGCGGTCGAGCGTCGCACAGAGGACTTCCACGCGGTCGAGGGGAGCGCGGGGGTGTCGTGACGCGGCCATGCGCCCAGTGTCGCGGCCGCTCACGCCGTGGGCACGCCGTCCGGGAACGCCTGTTCCGTCCAGATCGTCTTGCCGGAGCGGGTGTAGCGGGTGCCCCAGCGCTGGACGAGCTGGGCGACGATGAACAGGCCGCGACCGCCCTCGTCCTCGGCGGTGCTGTGCCGCAGGTGGGGTGAGGTGTGGCCGGTGTCCGCCACCTCGCACAGGAGCGTGCGGTCGCGGATCAGGCGGAGTTGCAGGGGTCCCTCCGCGTACCGGACCGCGTTGGTGACCAGTTCGCTGACGACCAGCTCGGTCGAGAACGCCAGTTCCTCGAGGCCCCAGGTGCTGAGCTGCCCGGTGATGAGTTCCCGTGCGCGTCCGGCCGCCACCGCTTCCGCGGGCAGCTCCCACATCGCGACCTGGCCGGCGTCGAACTCGCGGGTACGGGCCAGGAGGAGGGCGGTGTCGTCGGCGGTCGTGCCGCCCGGCAGGAGCTCGGTGATCACCCGGTCGCACAGTTCTTCCAGGGGCAGGTCCCGGTGGTCGGCCAGCACTTGGCCCAGCATGTCGAGCCGCTCGTCGATGTCGCGGTCCCGGGCCTCCACCAGACCGTCGGTGAACAGGGCGAGGAGGCTGCCCGCGGGCAGGTCGATCTCCATCGACTCGAACGGCAGCCCGCCGAGTCCCAGTGGCGGTCCCGCGGGCAGCTCCGGGTAGTGGTACGAGCCGTCCATGGCCACGACCGCCGGCGGCAGATGCCCGGCCCGTGCCATCGTGCAACGGCCGGAAACCGGGTCGTAGACCGCGTAGATGCAGGTCGCGCCCGTCGTCACGTCGGGATGCGGGCCGGCCGCGACGTACGCTCCCGCCGCCTCTCCCGTGCGCTCCTCCCCCGGCACCTGGAACGCGTCGGAGGTAGGCACCACCAGGTCGTCCAGCCGGGCGAGGAGTTCGTCGGGCGCCATGTCCAGCTCGGCGAGGGCCTCCACGGTGGTGCGCAGCCGTCCCATCGTGACCGCGGCCGGCAGCCCGTGGCCGACGACGTCGCCGACGACGAGCCCGACGCGTGCGCCGGAGAGCGGGATGAGGTCGAACCAGTCGCCGCCGACCCCGGTGGCACCGTCGGTCGGCAGGTAGCGGTGCGCGACCTCCACGGCGGAGTGCCAGGGAAGGTGCTGCGGGAGCAGCTCCCGCTGGAGGGTGAGGGCCGCGGCGTGTTCGCGGGTGAAGCGGCGGGCGTTGTCGATACAGACGGCTGCCCTGGCCACCAGTTCGTCGGCCAGGGCCACCTCGCCGTTGTCGAAGACCGCCGGCCGGCCCTCACGGGTGAAGGTGACGAGACCCAGCGTCTCGGAGCCGACGCGCAGCGGTACGACCAGCGCGTTCTCGTCGACCACCTTGCCGCCGGAGGACAGGCTGCGGAGCTGCGGAGTCCCGGGCGGGTACTCGCGGACCGTGCGGCCGGCCCGCGCCGGCGCCCTGGCGACCCTGATGAAGCCGCCTCTCGGTGGCCAGCCCGCTTCCGGTTCGCCGCCTTCGAGGACGCCCGGTGCGATGTCGACCTCGACCGCGGAGGCGAAGCCGGGCACCGCCACGTCCGCGAGTTCCTGCGCGGTGACCACCGCGTCGAGGGTCGTGCCGACACGGCGCCCGGCCTCGACCAGCAGGGCCAGCCTGTTCTGCGCGTCGTAGCGGTCGGTGATGTCGAAGGCGTCCTCGCAGACGCCCAGCACCCGGCCCTCCGCGTCCTCCAGCCGGTAGTACGAGCACGACCACAGGTGCTCCCTGCCGGGATCGCTGGGCAGCTGCCCGAGGAAGTGCACGTCGAGCACGGGTTCGCCGGTGTCGAGGACCTGGCGCATGACCCCGTCGAGCGTGCGCGGGTAACCCTCGGTGACGAGCGTGCCGCCCGGGTACAGCTCGTCCGCGTGCGTGCCCCGGTACTGGGCGAACGGCCGGCCGATCTCCGCGCTGGAGGCGGCGTTCGCCCAGGCCAGCCGGAGATCCGTGTCGTAGATCGCCAGTCCGATCGGTGACTGGGTGGCCAGGCCGTCGAGCATCGCCAGACGGGACTCCCACACCCGCAGCCGCTCGGACTCCGCGAGGACGAGAACCCGCGCGGCCGTCCCGTCGCCGGCCAGTTCGGACACCGCCGCTTCCACCGGGACGCCGTGCCCGTCGCGGTGCCGCGCGAGCCGCGGCTCGTGGCCGCGGAAGGGCAGCCCCGGAGCGCCGGGCTCCGGGGCGGGGGCGGAGACCGCAGAGGGAGGGTCTCCCGTGGACGGAGCAGCGGCCGGTGCGGGCTCCGACGGGCCGGGCGGCGTGCCGGACCCGACCGTGAGCGCGGTTCCGCACAGGAACACGTCGACAGGCCGGCCGAGGATGTCCTCGGGTCCGTATCCGAGCAGCGCCTCGGCCGCCGGGCTCCACCCGATGACCTTGTTGAGGGCATCGAGGACCACCGTGGCGGCGACAGCGATGTCGAGCGGGCCACGGAGATCCTCGCCCTCCACCGATCTCCATGTCCGCCAGGCGCTTGCCGCGTCCCACGTGCCCGCAGCCTGCACAGACCCGTTCATCCTCTTCAGAATCTGCCTGCCCCGCCGGATGCACAAGCGTTGCCGGTGAGGCGGGGAGACCGGGAGTGAGCCGCCGGAGCGATCGGGCCGTGCGTTGCCGGTCAGGTTTCGGGGGTCAGCCGCGTGCCGTCGTCGGTCACCCGTACGCGGAGGGCAACGTATCGGTCCTGGGGCCGCGCCGGCCGGGACCGGCCCGGACCGATCGTCTTCGGGGCTTTAGGCTCGGACGGAGTCAGCGGCGGAACGTCGGCCCCCGGAAGGAACATGAGCATGGCCAAGCCCGTCGGTCCCACCGGGCCGCAGTCGGTCGACCGCGCGCTGGAGATCCTGGACGCCGTCGCGGAGGCTCCGGGGCCGGTCGGGGCGAAGGCGCTCGCACGGCGGCTCGGATGCTCGCTGTCGACGGTGTACCACCTGCTGGCGCCGCTCACCGCCCGCGGGCACCTGGTCCGCACCACCGCCGGATACGCCCCGGGGCCCCGGGTGCCCGCGCTGCACCGGTCCTTCCGGCGGCACCTGGGGCTCGGGCCGCAGACGGCCGAGCTGCTGCCGTGGCTGCGGAGGGCCACCGGGGCGGAGGCGTACTTCACGGCGTACCGCGACGGCCGGATCGTCATGATCGACAGCACGGTGCCCGTCACGGACGTCGCCCATCCCTTCGTGCCGGGGCCGGAGACGCGGGCGCATGCGACCGCCCACGGCAAGGCGCTGCTGGCGGCACTGCCACGGGCGGCGCGACGGCGGTACCTCGCCGAGCACGGCATGGCCCGTTTCACCGACCGCACCATCACGGGCGCCGAGCGGTTCGAGGCCGAGCTGGCGCGGGTGCGGGGGCAGGGCTTCGCCGTATCGATCGGCGAGGCGGACCCGGCGTTCACCTGTCTGGCCACGACGCTCCGCGAGCGGCCCGGCGGTGCGGACGGTGTATTGCATGCCGTGTCGGTGTCGCTGCCGACCGCAGAGTTCCGGCGCCGGCACGGGGAGATCCGGGCGGCGGTGGCGCAGGCCGCTTCGGGCGCGCCCTGGTGAGGCGCGCAGTGCGACGAGGCAGGGGGGACGTTTTCCGGCAGGGCCGGAATGCGGCGCGTCACAGATGGTTCCCGGGCTGCCGGAGCGCGAACGTGTACCCATGATCTTCATCGCCGTCAGGTTCACCGTCCGTCCCGAGTACAGCGACCGCTGGCTCGACATCGTCGACGACTTCACCCGCGCGACCCGCGCCGAACCCGGAAACCTCTTCTACGACTGGTCGCGCAGTGTCGACGATCCGAACAGGTTCACGCTGCTGGAGGCCTTCGCCGACGCGGACGCGGGGGCGGCGCACGTGGCCTCCGACCACTTCCGGGCGGGCATGGAGTCGATGGCCACCGCGATCGCCACCACTCCGGAGATCATCAACGTCGAGGTGCCCGGCCAGGGTTGGAACGAGATGGCCGAGCTGAGGCCGGCGCAGTAGCCCACCGTCCGGCAGGGGCGGCGACGTCAGGTCGGCTGTCACCGGCGTGTGCGAGGGTGCCGTATGGACACGACACCCGATGGACGCCCGATCCCGCCCCCGCACGCCGGTGAACGGGCCATGCTGGAAAGCTGGCTGGACTTCCACCGTGCCACGCTGGCGCTGAAGTGCGCCGGCCTCGACGACGACCAAGTGCGCCGCGCCTCCGTGACACCGTCGTCGATGACGATCCTGGGCCTGGTCCAGCACCTCGCCGAGGTCGAACGGAACTGGTTCCAGCGCGTGTTCGCGGGCCACGACGTACCGCTGCTCTACGGCGAGGACGGCGGATTCGGCTACACCCTCGCCGCGGACCGCGGGATCGACGAGGCCCTGGCCGCGTGGCAGGCCGAGGTCGACCGGAGCCGTGAGCTGATCGCGGACGCCTCGCTCGACGACTCCGGCACGCTCTCGAAGGAGAACGCGGCGGTGCTCGGCGGCGAAGGAGTGTCGCTGCGCTGGATCCTTGTCCACATGATCGAGGAGTACGCGCGCCACAACGGCCATGCGGATCTGCTCCGGGAGAGCATCGACGGCGTCACGGGCGCGTAGCGTCGGCCGTCGCCGCGGCACGAGGCGCGCGCACTCCGCCTCCTCAGCGGACCACCACCGTCCGCTGGGCCGAGAAGTCACCCCACTTGCCGTCAGGCAGCTTCGCCCGGAGCTTGACGCTGTAGCGGGTGCCTGGTTCGTCGGTGACGGTCATGGTGTACACGGCCGTCCCGGCGGGCGGCTCCGCACCCCAGACGATGGTGGTCGCCAACCTGCCGTTCAGATACAGCTGGTGCTCCTTGACCGGGGCGCCCGTCCGCGGCGGGGTCCATCGCAGCTCGACGGCGCCCTTGCGGGCACTCGCCTCGAGATCGGTGGGCGCGGTGCTGCCGCCGCTGCCGCCCGGCGCGGACGGGGTGGTGAGATCGACGGGATCGCTGTCCGGCGACGAGTTCTCCGCCGCGTCGCGGGCCCGGACGGTGAAGGTGTAGACGGTGCCGGGCCGCAGGCCGGTGACGCGTGCGCCGGTCTGCGTGCCGCTGACGCTGTGGACGCGTGAGTCCTCCTGGTAGATGTCGTACGAGGTGACGCCGGTGTCGTCCGTGGCCCTCTCCCAGGTCAGGGTCACCGCGGTGCCGCCGTCCGTACGGCCTTGGACCTTCGCCGGCCGGCTCGGGGCCCGGCGGTCGTCCGGGGCGGGGGCCGGGGTGGTCACGGATATCGGGGCGCTGGGCGCCGACAGGTTCCCGGCCGCGTCCCGCGCCCGCACCGTGAAGCTGTACGCGGTCCGCGGCGCCAGTCCGTCGACGTCCACCATGTGCTTGCTGCCCGGCAGGGACTTGACCTTGGTGCCCTTGCGGTAGACCTCGTAGCCGGTGACCGCCTTGTTGTCGGAGGACTTGTCCCACATGACGTGTACGGACGTGGCACTGCCCGCCTGGGCGGTCACGCCGGAGGGCGTCGACGGCGGCTTGTCGTCCGGGGCCTCACCGGCGCAGGCGGTGAGGGTCATGAGGGCTGCCAGGGCGGTGCAGGCCGTGAGAAGGAGGACAGCGGGGCGGGGCGGCGTGACAAAGGTGGGGGGACGGTGCACGGTCGGGCCTCCGCGTGACGGACGACGGGCATTGGTCCAGACCTGTATGCCACAGTCCCGTGTTCCCCACAAGGCACCCGGGGCCCCGGCCCCACCGCGGCGGCCTCGCCGCCTTCGTACCTTGCGTGAGCCTGATGCCTTCCTTATGGCTTCTTGAAGAAGCCCTCAGGGAAGGGACGACACCGTTCGAACCGGCTTACGATCTCGGCAACCCCCCACCGTGATCCCGGTGGGCGCAGCGGCGCCCTCCGGGAT
>NZ_JBSGZJ010000088.1:0-19837 GCF_053610925.1 Streptomyces sp. NPDC054847
GCTGCCGGCAGGCAGCCTCCGAGCGTCCCACCGCCGAGGCGATCTCGTCGAATCCGAAGGCGAACACCTCGCGCAGTACGAACACCGAACGTTCCAGCGGGCTGAGCCGCTCCAGGAGCAGCAGCGCCGCCATAGACACGGAGTCGGCCAGCTCCGCCGCCCGGGCCGGATCCTGGTACGGATCGTGGAGAAGGGGTTCGGGCAGCCACGGTCCGACGTACTTCTCCCGTCGTACGCGGGCGGAGCGGAGCACGTCGATCGCGATCCGGGTCACGGTGGCCGACAGGAACGACTTGACCGACACCGGCCGGGTTGTCGAGGCGTCGAAGCGCAGCCAGGTCTCCTGCACCGCGTCCTCGGCCTCGGCGACGCTGCCCAGGATCCGGTAGGCGATCGAGAACAGCAGCGGCCTGAGCTCCTCGAACTCCTCGACCTTGGTCACGTGTTGTCCCTTTCGTGCTTTCCCGCCCCGAGCCGGAGTCGCCGACGCGGGGAACGTGTCGTGATCATCGGGTCGGTCGCGGAACCGGGCAACCCCCCGCTCCGTGCCTTGTGGCCGCCCCTGTCCCTGGAACGGGCGCCGCGCTCAGTGGAACTGGCCGACCCGGTAGTCGCCGGCGGGCTGCTGGGTGATGATGTTCAGCCGGTTCACCGTGTTCATGAACGAGACGAGGAGAACGAGGGCGGTGAGCTGTTCCTCGTCGTAGTGCTCGGCGACCCGCCCCCACACCTCGTCGCTGACCCCGCCGGCCCCGTCCGCGACCCGCGTCGCTTGCTCGGCCAGCTCCAGCGCCGCTCGCTCGGCTCCGGTGAAGACCGTCGCCTCGCGCCAGGCCGCGACCAGGGCGAGCCGCACCGCCGACTCGCCGGCGGCCGCGGCCTCCTTGGTGTGCATGTCGAGGCAGACCGCGCAGCCGTTGATCTGGCTCACCCGCAGGGCCACCAGTTCCTGGAGGGCGGCGGGCAGCGACGATTCCTTGAGCGCCTTGCCCGCCGCCATGAAGTGCTTGAGGGCCTTGCCGGCGGCTGGGGCGGCGAAGTAGTTCAGTCGCGCGTCCATCGTGTGCTCCTCCGTGCTCGTCAGTGGCTTCGTCCCCCGAGACGAGGCAGCGCCCGTCCCTGTGACACGACGGGATGTGACCCGCGTCTCTCCACCGGCCGCACTCGGGGATGTCACAGGGGGTGCTGCTGCCTCGTCTCGGGTGCGGAAGGACCTCGATCAGGGAGTCGATGATGAACGTCGCGCTGTGGATCACCGCCGGTCTGCTGGCCGCTGTCTGCCTGGCCGGCAGCGCCAAGATGTTTGTGGCACAGGAGAAGCTGGCCGCCCTGGGCGGCGCAGCCACTCAATGGGCCCACGATGTCAGCCCCACCGCCCTCAAGGCCATCGGCGCCGTCGAGCTCCTCGCCGCGATCGGGCTGGTCCTGCCCGCGGTGCTCGACATCGCGCCGGTCCTGGTGCCGCTGGCTGCCACCGGGCTCGTCCTGCTCTTCATCGGCGCGCTCACCGTGCGGCTCCGCCGGGGCGAGAGAGCGACGATCGCGGGCGATCTGGTCTACCTCGTGCTGGCTGCCTTCGTCGCCTGGGGCCGCTTCGGCCCCGAGTCCTTCACCGGCTGATCGTGAAGCGGTCCACGCCCCGGGCGGGCGAGCCGGCAGGAGACGCATGACGCACCGCGTCGTCGTCGGCTCCGGCCGTGCCGGGGCCCACCGGCCGGGAACCCGGTCCCGCGGGCTGTACCCGGCGGTCACCGGGGATCACCGTGTTCCACGCCGAGCCGGACTTCACCGGGCGGACGCGGCTGCACCGGTCGGCCCGGCAGGGGCGCGGCTGAGCGCACCGCGCCGCTGCTCGGGGCGGGGTCAGCCGGAGTACCGGGCCTCGAAGACACGGAAGGACTGTTCCT
Organism: Streptomyces sp. NPDC054847; assembly: GCF_053610925.1. Classification (NCBI taxonomy): domain Bacteria; kingdom Bacillati; phylum Actinomycetota; class Actinomycetes; order Kitasatosporales; family Streptomycetaceae; genus Streptomyces; species Streptomyces sp. NPDC054847. The sequence continues at coordinate 1,908 of NZ_JBSGZJ010000088.1, forward strand.
GCTGCCATTCCAGACGGGCCTTCGGGCTGGCTGCCAGCAGGCGGGCGCAGCGGGCCGAATACGCGGCGCGGCACTCCTCGACCGGTCGGAAACCCTTTCGCACAGGGTCGGGACGCCACAGGCTGCGGCCCGGCAGGAAGGCGTATTCCAGGGAGGCCCGGGCCAGGTCCTTCAGCTCGGGGTAGCCGAGTCCGTAGGTGCGGGCCGCGCGGCTGTACTCCTGGCCGATGTCACCGCGCGAGACCCCGGGGTCGTCGGTGGACAGCACCACCGGGACGCCGTACTTCCGGTAGACCGGGAACGGGTGCTCGTCCCCCTCGACCTGGAGGATCTGCGCGTTGCTGGTGAGCGGCACCTCGACGGCGATCCGGCGGCGTGCCATATCGCGGGCCAGACGCCGCCAGTCGTCCTCGTGGACGAGGTCGACGCCGTGGCCGATGCGTTCGGCCTGTCCGGTGCGTACGGCGTCGTCGATGTGGAAGGTGAGATCCTCCGGCTTCACCAGGCCGGGGACGAGCTCGCCGGCGTGCAGGGTGATGTGGGCGCGCGGGTAGACACCGTGCAGGTAGGTCAGCATCCGCATGTGAAGGCGGTAGTCCCGCAGGGAGATCTCGCCGTCCTCCGGCTGGACCAGGTTCACCGCGACGAAGCGCTCGTCCCGCTCGGCGAGGCGCAGCCCGAGCGCGATCTGGGTGAAGACCCGTTCCGGAGCGCTGTTGCGTGAGACCTGGGAGATCCAGCGGACGGTGACGCGGCATGCGGGGCCCGGCCGTGCACTCCCGCAGCGCGCGGTCTCGCGGAACTCCGCGTCCGCCGTGTCCGCCTCCCGCTCGGCGTCGGTGATCAGCTGATCGAGCCGGCCACCGGCGAGCAGCTTGCGGTGCATGGCGGCCAGGTCCGCGTCCCAGCCGACGTCGGCCGCCAGCTTCCTGGCCCCCGCGGACGCGGGGCTGACCATCGTCTCCAGGTACGACTGGTTCTGCGCCGCCGCGGTGCCCGCCACGTCGGCCAGCATCTTGCCGCGATGCGACGTCGCGGCGCCGAACTTCCCGAACGTCGCGAAGAAGTGGTCGTGTCCCGACTCGCCCCGCGGGAAGTCCTGCATCGACCAGGCTCTGACGATCTCCTGCCGGAAGCCGGTGTCCGTCAGGGCGTCGGCGGCCGGCCGTGTGCCTGCGGCGCACGGAGGCGCGACTGCCGTCATCGTGGCGTCGATGCACAGTCCGTCTTCGGCGGCGAGCTGGATGAGGTACTCGGTCCGTACCGCACCGGAGAGGTGATTGTGCAGGTCCCCTCCCTTGGGCAGATCCCGGAAGAAGCGTTCGGCCGCGTCCGGGTGCGCGTCCAGCCAGGCGGCGGTGCGGCTCTCGGCGGCGGTCGTCGGCCGGGGAGTGGGCGGCACGCCCGAGGCGGCTCCGGCCGGTGTGGCGGGCAGCGAGGTGGCGAGGGCGGTCGCGGCGAGCCCTGCGGCCGTCAACAACCGGCGGGTGCGCGATGAGCGGTGTACGGATTTCACGATCACGTCACGCATGATCACGAGAAGCGGCTCTCGACACCTCGCACAGCGGGGACTGTGCCCCGTAAACCATCCGTCCGAGCGACATGGCCCGGCTCAGACGCGAGTGAGGCCGAGCGACATGGCCCGGTGCTCAGACGCGGGTGAGAACTCTGCGCTCAAGGGCAGTACCAGCGGCAGAAGGACGAAGTTCCCCCAGCGGTCAGTCTTTTCCCTCGTCCGTGGCCCGGGCCAGCAGGTCGCGCAGCAGCTGCTCGTCGCCCGGTGGGAGCGCCGTCACGAAACTGGCGAGGACTGCCTCCCTGTCGGCTTCCGCGTCCAGCAGCTTCCGCATGCGCAGGGCGGCGAGACCCGCCTCGTCGGCGGTCGGCGTCCACTCGAAGGACCGGCCCGCCCGCTCACGCGAGACCGCCCCCTTCGCATGCAGCCGGGTCAGGACGGTGATGACGGTCGTGTAGGCGAGATCGCCCCCGAGCCGCTCCCGCACCCAGGCGGTGTTCACCGGCCCCGGCGCCTCGCGCAGCGCCGCCAGCACCTGGGCCTCCAACTCGCCCTGGCCCCGCCGGCGGGGCGGCTGTCGAGGAGTGCCGCTCCGGTTCTGGCCCGTCATGCCGACTCCCTCCCGTCCCTCCGGCCCGCGCAGCTGACGCTGGAGCGGGCATCGTACTGAGCGAGGGACATCCGCCGTCGGCCGCCGTTCCCCTGCGGCCACAGGCTCGACATCAGGTTCGGTTCCTCGGGCACACGTTCATGCTCCCCAGTGCGAGCCGCCCGAGCACCTGTCCATGTACCTGGCGGGGATGACGAGACGTACCTCAAGAACCGGGGAGCCGACCGCTGATGAACGATCCGCACCCGGACAACCGCCCACGACCGGAACGGGACAACCGCCCACGACCGGGCGTGAGCAGAGCGAGACCGGTCACTCCAGCACCCTCGGCTGCGGCTTCGGATCGGCGGAAGTTCGCTGCTCGCCCCGTCCGGTTCCGTCGTGGAGGGCCGCCGGCCCCCTCGGCGTCAGTCGCCCGGCCGCCAGTCCGGTCGCCGCCCGCTCATGCCGACGGCCCGGTCCAGCAGCGGCGCGTCGTCCGGCACCGTGACCGGCGGGCCGAAGATCCCGTCGCGCAGGGAGTCGTCGCCCGACGGCTTCACCATCTCGTAGGAGACTGCCGCACTCGCCTCACCGGGGTCGTACCCCTGACCCGTCGCCCGCGCGAGGTCCCAGCCGTGGAGCACCAGCTCGTTCAGGGCGACGCGCCCGGCGACCTCCCCCGGCAGGTCCACCCCGCCGGCCTGGGTCATGCCCTCCCACGCCGACGGCTGCCGCCAGGCCTCCGCCAGCTCGTCCAGCCGCTGGGGCAGCACGGTGCGCCACTTCTCATCGAGCACCGGGAGCGAGCTGCCGGGATCGGTGCCCGTCGTCGGGCCGAAGTCCTTGCGCGCCGCGTCGCGGAACGCGAGCGACAGGCCGTCGAGGTGCGCCAGCAGCTCGCGCACCGAGTAGTCGGGGCAGGGCGTCGGAGCGCCCAGCTCTTCGTCACCGATCGCGTCGAGCAATCGGGCCACGGCGCGGGCGGCGGGGGTGAGGTCGGGCATGGGTGTCGCGTCTGAAGTGTTCATACAGGGGTGACTGTCCGCGCGGCCGGAACTCATCGCCGGCCCCGGAGCCCTCGCCTGCGGAGGTGATCGCTCGCCCGATCGGGCTAACACCCGGCCCGGAAGGATCTCCGGCGCCGCCCGCCCTCATACGCTCCACAAGTGACTCGTACGAACGCCTTGAACACCGGCCGCGACGACTTCCTCACCTGGGTGTCCCAGGAAAGAGGCGCGGCGCTGCCCGTGCGCACCACCGACGCGGTGCTGACGATGCTCGCGCTGCGCGGCGCGGAACGCAGGGCGGGCGTGCCCGAGCCCACGCCGCAGCTGGTCCGGCAGGTCCTGCACGAGGATCTGCCGCAGCTGCTCTACGCGGGGGACGAGGAACTGGACGCCGTGCCGGTCGTCCTCACCGCCCTGGCCGACCGCGTACGGTCCGCGGGCCGCCTCAACGCCAAACGCCACGCGAAGCTGGTCGCCGCCGTCGAGGAGGCCGTCCCCGAGTTCCGCCGCGCCATGGCCGACCCGCTGAACCTGACCTGGCCCCGCTGGTACGCGTCGCTCCTGACCGCCGACGGCGTGGACCACGACGACGCCGACGCCGTACGGGCCTGGCTCGACGCGCACGAGAGCACGCCACACGCGGACCGGCCCGCCCTCCCCGAGCCGCTGCACCGCTCGGACCTCGCCGACCGGACCTTCTCCGTACGCGCCCGGCTCACCGAGGCGCTGCTCGAGGCCTTCGCCCGCGACACCCGCGCGGCGTCACCGGCCGGCCCGCTGCTGCCCGCGCCTCCACTCGATGCCGAACGTCCTGACGACGCGCTCACCGGCGAACTGGACCACATCGCGGCCGAGTTGACCGACCGGTGGACCGCGGCCGGGCTCGAAGGGGCACTGACCGGGCCGCACGCCTCCCTCGCGCCCGGCCCGGAGGCCGTGCCGCACGCGTCCCTCGCCGACCACATGCTCGACGAACACCTCGACTACTACGGCGACTCCGCCGTCCCGCTGCCACCCCCGGCCGCCGTCCCCGCACCGGACGAGATCCAGGGCCTGCTGCACGCCGCGCCCCTGCCCGCCGCCCTGGCCTCGGGAGACTTCGACGACGAACTGCGCGAGGTCTCGGAGCGCTGCGGGCTCCCCGGTCCCGCCTCCGACGTATGGACCGGCGGCACTCCTCAGGAACTGCTCGAACTCGCCGCCGACATCCTGGCCGCGCAGGCCGAACGACTGCCGCCGGTCACGGGCCCCGACGACGCGTACTCGTTCGACGCCGCACACATCCTCTACTCGCTCTACGAACGCGGCAGCACCCCCGACTCGGTGGCCCGCAAGATCTGCGACGCCAAGGACGACGGTGTGGCACCCGAACTGGAGGACGCGCCCGCCCCCGTCCCGGGCAGCGCCCCGGCCGCGTACGAGACCCCGTCGCCCGAGGAGCTCTCCGCGCTGCTCGGGATGCCCGGCCGCACAGAGGAGGACCGGGCCGAGATCGACGCCCCCGCGAAGGGACTGGCGGCCGTGGTCGACCAACTGGCCCTGACCGGCTGCGTCTTCCGCACGGGCGACACCTACGGGCTCACCCCCCTCGGCGCGGCCGCCATGCGCCACGTGATCACGGTCGGTCATGTGGCCGCCCCCGACCAGGAGACCGTCGCCGGCTGGGACGCGGCACAGACCGTCGCGGCGGTCCGGCACTGGCCCACCCAACTCGCCGCCTCCGCCCTCGCCGCTTTCGCGGACCGGCGCGGGGGCACGGACCAGGCCTGGGGCGAACTCCTCGACGCGGTCGCCGCGGCCAGGTCCGAGGACGCCAACGCCGCGCGCACGGCCGAGTACTTCGCGCAGCTCGACCGCGCGGGCGTCCCCACCACCGCCCTGCGCGCCGCGCTCGGCGACCCGGTGACCGGCGACGCCGCCCGACGGCTGCTGCTGGCCCGTGGCGAGAGCGTCCCTGAGGAAGCGGTCCCGCTCGGCGCACGCGCCACAGTGCTCGTCGAGGAGCTGGACCAGCGCTGGATCGACGACATGCTCGTCCATGTGAAGCGCCGTGACGACTCCGGCGACAGCGGCATCCCGGGACCGGCCGACATCCCGCCCACGACCCTGCTCCCCGCCTTCGACGCGGCGGCCGCCGCCTGGCCGGGCGGCGCTACCGCCCTGGTGGAGGCTCTCGCCGCCGTCGATCCCGCCACCTCGCTGCGCGTCCTCGACAGCCTGCACACCCACCACCCGGAACGTGCGGTGGCGGCCGCGGCGGGCCATGCGCGGAAGTCCGCGCAGCGCGCGTTGTCCGGCCGGCGCTGACCCCCGGCCGGCTGCGGATGCTCCGGACGCGGTGGATAGGTTGGCCGGAGGCCCACCGTCCGAGGAGATGCCCGTGTCCGCCCGCCCCTGCCTGCTGTTCGTGACCGACCTCGCCTATCCGGCAAGGGGACGGCGCTACTGCGACGAGGACATCTTTCTCACGTCCCGCCTGCGCGAGGACTTCCGTCTGGCGCTGTGCCATCCGCTGGACGCGGCGGAGTTGATGGACGCCTTCGACGCGGTCGTCGTCCGCAACAGCGGCCCCGTGCTCCACTACCAGAAGGAGTACGAGGCGTTCCGCGAGCGGGCCACTGCGACGGGCATCCGCGTGTACAACCCGCTCGACGGCCGGGGCGACATGGCGGGCAAGCAGTATCTGCTGGACCTCACGGTGGCCGGTCACCCCGTGATCCCCACCGTCGACCGGCCGCAGCACCTCGCGCGGCTGCCGGAGGCCGACGAGTACGCGGTGAAGCCGAAGGCGGGGGCCGACTCCATAGGCCTCGACTTCGTCCCGCGCCAGGACCTCGCCAAACTCGCCGCACGCGGTGACCTGCTCGTCCAGCCCAGGGTGGACTTCCGGTACGAGGTGTCCTTCTACTTCGTCGACGACGCCTTCCAATACGCGCTGTACGCCCCCGATCCCGGGCAGCGGTGGGTCCTCGAGCCGTACGCGCCCACCGAGGCGGATCTGCGCTTCGCGAAGCGGTTCGTCGACTGGAACACGCTCGACCACGGCATACAGCGCGTCGACGCCTGCCGTACGAGGACGGGCGAACTGCTCCTGGTCGAGCTGGAGGACCTCAACCCGTTCCTGTCCCTCGATCTCCTGCCCGAGGCTGTGCGGGACGCGTTCGTCACCGCGATGAAGGAGTCCCTGCACCGCTTCCTGGACCGGCCGGCGCCACCACCACGCTGACGCCGGCCATCCGCCGTCGAGGGCGCTGTGGGCTCCCGGCCGCCCGGCGGCGCGCACGCAGCCGGAGGGGCAGCCGGACACCAGCGCCGCGGCCTCGCGCCGTGCGCGCCGCAGCCAGTCCGCACGCTGCCGCTCCGTCGAGTCGGTGACCGTACGGAGGACCACCCGCCGTACGTCGTCGACACCGACGTACGGCAGCACGCAGGCGGCCCAGACACGCTGCAACGGGTCCCCGAACTCGCCCTCCTCCCGGTCGGCCGGGGTGTCCGAGGTGTTCAGCACGAGCGCCCTGCCCGCGCTCAGCAGGCCGACGGGCTCGCCGTCGGCGCTGCCGAGCTTGTACGCGACACCGGGCACCAGCACGCGCTGCACCCAGCCGGTGAGGACGGCCGGCGGCATGCCCCACCAGTTGGGATGGACGAAGACCAGCGCGTCGAGCGAGGCCACTTCCGCTCGGTGCAGGGCCACTTGGGGATCAGGCGCCTCGTCCGACGCCCGGACCGTCTCCGTCTCGCCGGCGCTCAGCACCGGCGGGAAGCCCTCGGCGCACAGGTCGTGGGCGAGCACTTCGGCCCCGTGGGCCCGCAGTTCGGCGACGACCGCGTCGAAGAGGGCGTGGTTGAAGCTGCCCGGTCGCGGATGCGCGAGATAGACCCCGATGCGCATGTGCGTGAATCCCCCCGGATCGATGCGGGCCGGTGCCTGCCACTCGGCCGCCTTGGCATCGGATCGTAGGCCCCCGACCGGCGTTCGTCGCTGGAAGGATGTCATCAGCCGGCTGGCAGGTCGGTGTGGTTGGTGCGGGCGATCGGACGGTCTCGACGCCGGGTCAATGGGCGATAGGTGCAACCCAGTCGCATTCGCGTGCCCGGAGCTGCAGCCGTGGTGAGACGCGGCAGCGGCCGGCGAGTCGGGCGAGAGGCACGACCCTCACCATCATCTTGCGATTTTCGCAACGAATCAGTACGGTAAATGAATGGACGAGACTGTGAGCGACCGCGTACGCAGGGTCATGGAAGCAGCCTCAGTGAGCCAGGCTGCCTTCGCCGAGAGCGTGCGGCTCACGCCCGACAAACTTTCAAAGAGCCTGAGCGGTGTTCGACGCTTCACCTCACTCGATCTCGCCCTGATCGCCGAGGCAGGCGGCACCACGGTCGACTGGCTGCTCACCGGGCGTGCCCCGTCCCAGCCGTCGTTCGCCGCGCGAACAACTGACGAGAGCGTGCCCGAGCGGGACAAGGTGGACCAGGTCGCCCAGCGCTACACCGCCGCGTACGAGGTGCTGGAGCTGCTCGGCCGGCTCCCGAAGCTGCCGGCTCTCCCGGGCATCCGTGCGGACCTGGCCCTGCACATCGATCAGGGTCGGCAACTCGCCGAGGACGCGGCCCGGGGCCTCGCGGCCACAGGGGAGTGGGCAACGGGACGCGAGACCGACGCGCTGATCGCGGCATGTGCCAAGGCGTACGGCGTGGACGTGGCGATCACGGCGTTGCCCGACGGGGTGAACGGAGTGACCTGGCAGACCGACACCTTCCGGCTGGTCCTCGTCAGTCCGAGCAGTGTCTGGACACGGCAGCGCTTCACCCTGGCGCACGAACTCGGACACATCCTCGCCAGGGACGCGCAGGACCCGAGGGTCGAGAAGCGGATCCGGCCGGGCAGGGTGAAGGATCTGACTGAGGTCCGAGCGAACGCGTTCGCTTCGCATCTGCTGATGCCGGCTACCGAACTCGAGAAGCGCTTCAAGCAAGTTGTTGCCGCCGACGGGCAACTCGGCAGGGACGCCTTCGCACACCTTGTGGTCGAGTTCAAGGTGTCACCGAGCGCATTGGCTGTGCGGCTGGGGCAACTAGGGCTGATCGACAAGGACGTTCGGGACCGCCTCAGAGTCCTCACCGCGGAGACGTGCCACTTGATGGCGGGAGCTGCCGCCGAGTTCCAGCGGCAACTGGCGTGGGCGGAGGCCCGGCAGTTCCCCGCTCGCATTGCGGATCAGCTCTTCAGCGGTTACACGGCCGGAGAGACCACGCTTCGGCCACTGGCCTCGCTCCTCGACGTGCACGTGGACTGGCTGCACGACGTACTCGAGCCGGAACAGAAGGGTGCAACCGATGCTCCGGCATCCGACCTCGACGCGAAGGACCCGGTCTTCAATCCATGAGGCTCTGCTGGTTCCCGGACAACACGGTCCTCTGCAATTTCGCTGCCGTCGATCGTCTCCCGCTTCTGGAAGCGGTGCTCGACGGGCGAGGCCGCTGGACGCAGGCCGTGGCCTACGAAGCCGAGCAGTCGAGCCGTCATCATCCGCCGCTGCGTGGGATATCGGAGGATGGGTGGCTCAGGGATCCCATCGAGATCACTGACTCCCGTGAGCTGAACGAGGTCGAGCGGGTCCGCAGAGCAGTGTTCGGCGGTGTGGCTTCGCAGCCGCTGAAGCACCTCGGCGAGGCGGAGACGTGCGTACTGATCACCATGCGCCCTGAGTTACGGGACTCGGTGTGGATCACCGACGACCGGTCCGCCGGCACCTACGCCCGTCGCAGAGACATCACGACCAAGGAGACGTACGACCTTGTGAACGAAGCCGTGGTCGGTGGGCTGATCAGCCCTGGCGATGGTCACGGACTGTTGGAGGCGATGGTGGCAGCGGGCCGTCATCTGCATCGTGTGTCCCGGCGGCCTTCGGATCTCCAACAGTAGGCCGTCACCAGGGCCCCGACGCAAAGGGCCGTGTGTCGTGTTCGTGGCGGCACCAAGCTTGTGAAGCACTGGCTGCGGTTCAGGGGCGGTATGCGCCACCGTCCGGTCACGGCTCCAGCGGCCGGTACTCGAAGTCCCCCCACAGCGGCCGGGTGTCGGGCAGCGGGGTGCGGGCCTCGCCGTCGTCCGGCGCCCAGATCCGGGCCGCGCCGGACCCTGACGAATCGAGGGGCTGCCATCCGGGATCGCTGGTCGACGCGAACGCCGCCCAGGCCGAGAGCATGCGCCGCGACAGGGCGTCGTCCGCCGGGGAGGGCGGGCCCCCGATGAGGAACTCCACTGCCGCCAGGCCGTGGTTGCCGAACACCAAGGGCACATCGGCGCAGTGCCAGGCGAGCACCTCGCCCCGCGGGCCGCTGCGCCGCCGGTCGAAGCGGGACACGAACGCCCGGCCGCCCGCCCGTGCGTGCGCCTCGCCCAGTCTGCTGCTGTACTCGGCGAACAGCAGGTCGCCGAAGACCGAGAGGTACACGTCGAGCACCGGCGCGTCGTCCGGCAGGAGGGCCCGGTAGCGGTCCGGCAGGTCGTCCGGCAGTCCGAAATGGGCCGCGAACCGTTTCAGCCCGTCCCAGGTCGTGACCTTCGCGCTGCTGCTGACCGCGTCCATCAGCCAGTACTCCTGCGTGGTGTGGCAGACAAGCAGGTCCACATCCCTCCCGGCCCCCGCGGCCACGGCGGCGAGCGGGTCCGCCGGCAGCACGTCACCGTCGGCGACCGGAGCGTAGAGCACCGGGTCGTAGTGGAGGTGCCCCGACGCGGGGTCGCGACGGTAGGCGTCCGCGACCGCGTCGGAGGCGGCGACCAGGGCCTCCGGCGGTGTCGCGGCCAGGGCCGCGGCCGTCGCCGGGACGCCCGCCGCTGCCGCGACCCGCGCGGTGATCTCCCGCGCGAGCTTGGCCGACCAGCACGGGCCGACCGCGCTGTGCGCGATCGCACGGCGGAACAGCCCCCGGGCCCGGTCCATCACCATCAGAGCGGCCACAGAGGTCGCGCCGGCGGACTGGCCGGCCGCCGTGACGTTGTCCGGGTCGCCACCGAACGCGGCGATGTTCTCGCGCACCCACCACAGCGCCGCGACCTGGTCGAGCAGCCCGCGGTTGTCCGGATGACGCGTGCCGCCCCCGTCCGCCGGTACGTGCCCGAAGCCCTCGAACCCCAGCCGGTAGTTGACCGTCACCACGACCAGCCCGCCGTCGCGTGCCAGGGCCGTCCCGTCGAAGTCGGGCTGCGCCGACGACCCGAAGGTGTACGCCCCGCCGTGGATCCACACCAGCACCGGCAGCGAGGCCGCACCCGCCGGCGCCCACACGTTGAGCGTCAGGACGTCCTCGTCACCGGGCGACCACGACGGGGATCCCGGCAGCTCGGCCGACTGCGGGGACACGGGCCCGAAACGCGTGCAGTCCCGCACCTCCGTCCAGGGCTCGGCGGGCAGCGGCTCCCGGAACCGCGCCGCCCCGAAAGGAGGAGCGGCGTACGGGATCCCGAGCACGGCCACCACGTCGTCCGCGACCCGGCGCCCGCGCACAGGCCCGTCGTTCGTCCGGAACACCACCACGGAAACGCAACCCCCATCTCGCCGTCGAGCCGCCCGCGGTCCCGGGCCGGCTCCCGCAGGCCAGCATCCCAGCGCACCGGCCGCGGGCACCAACACCAAGATCACAGCGATTGACGCAGCCGCGATGTCGATCCCGGCGGACCTGGGAGCCGGCCGGGGAACAAGACTGCCCCGCCCGGTAGTTCCGACGATCATGACGACGAAGAACGAAGTCCTGCGCTACACCGCATTCTCCGGCGACCCCGAGGGCGGCAATCCCGCCGGGGTCGTCCTGGACGCCGCGGGACTGGACGACGCCGGGATGCTCGCCATCGCCGCGGCGGTCGGGTACAGCGAGTCCGCGTTCGTGACCGCGCCGCCCGAAGGGCTCGGGGGCGAGCCGGGCAGGGTGTTCACCATCCGCTACTTCAGCCCCAAGGCCGAGGTGCCGTTCTGCGGGCATGCCACCGTCGCCACCGCCGTCGCACTCGGCGAGCGGATCGGGCCCGGCGACCTCGTGTTCGCGACCCGCGCCGGGACGGTCCCCGTGACCGTGACCGAGGAGGACGGCGCACTGCGGGCGACGCTGACCACGGTCGAGCCGCACAGCGAGGAGATCGCGGACGCGGACGTCGCGGAGGCGCTGGCCGCGCTGGACTGGCCGGCCGCCGACCTGGATCCCGCGCTGCCGCCGCGTATCGCCTTCGCGGGCGCCCGGCACCTGGTGCTCGGCGCCGCGACCCGGGCACGGCTGGCGGACCTTGCGTACGACTTCGACCGCCTCGAGGCGCTGATGCGCCGTCTCGACCTGACCACGGTCCAGCTGGTGTGGCGGGAGTCGGAGACCGTCTTCCACGTACGCGACCCGTTCCCGGTCGGCGGCGTCGTCGAGGACCCGGCGACGGGCGCGGCGGCAGGCGCGTTCGGCGCGTACGCCCGCGAGCTGGGCCTGGTCCCCGAGGCGTCGGTGCTCACCCTCCACCAAGGCGCGGACATGGGACGCCCCGGTCTGCTGACCGTGGAACTGCGCGCGGGCGACAAGCGGGTACGGGTGTCGGGGGCCGGCACACGGATCGCCTGACGCGGCCACGGATGCGGCGCGGCGTGCGGGGGCGCTGCCCGGCGGATCGCGCCTGGCACGGACCGATCCCGCCTCGCGGTGGGCGCTGCCCGGCGGACCTCGCCCTCGCGGAGGCGCTGCCCGCCCGGCCGGCCCCCTCGCCGGGGCGCCGGACCGCGCGGCGTGATCGCCGTGACGCCGTGCGGCGCCCCCGTCGCGCAGGTCACCCCGCGGTCGGGGTCCAGTCGCCGAGCCATTCCGCGTGCTCCTGCCCGGCCGCCTGGGCGTCGGTCAGGTGGGGGCGATTCGTGCCGGCCGGCCCGGACCCGGGGCCGGTGTTCCGGTATTCGGCGAAACGGCCGTCCTTCCAGGAGAAACCGCCCATGTCCGTCCACGGCGCGGTCCGCACCGCGCTGCTGAGACTGGAGTCGCGGACCGTGGTCTGCGGGTCGAGCGTGGCGTCGCCGCCGGCGTGCCACGGGCGGCCGAGGTGGAAGCTGCCCGCGGACACGTCGCCGTTCACGGTGGAGCGGGTGATGAGGAACCCGTTGCGGTGCGCGGGGGTGCTCGGCGCCGTGACGTAGCCGGCGGAGGTCCCGTTCCACCGCTTCTTGAGTGTGATGACGGACCGGTCGATCACGGCGGTCGCGCGGCCGAAGATGAAGTCCACGTTGCCGATGACGTAGGAGTTGGACATGTGGACCCGGCCGAGGGCTTCCTTGGAACGGGTGTCCAGCAGCAGGGTGTCCTGGTCGCCGCTCACGATGATGCTGTCGAGGACGACGCGGTCGGCGGCGGTGCGCAGGGCAACCGCCTGGTGTCCGTTCAGGTGCTGGTTCTTCGCCTCGTCGAAGTCGTTGGAGACGGTGAGGTTGCGGGCCTGGAAGTCGTCGGCCTCCACGGCGACGGTGGCGCTGCCGCTGGTGCCGTAGGTGCCTGAGCCGTCCGGCTTCGGCGTGCCGGCGGCGTTCCCGTGGATGATGACGGTGTCCTTGCGGCTCGCGCCCGTCCCCTGGATCGTGATGTGGGGCTTGTCGGCGGGAACCTTGACCGTCTCGCGGTAGGTGCCGGGTTTCACATTGATCACCACGCGGGCGGTGTTGCCCGCCGCGACGGCGTCGACGGCCTTCTGCACGCTCGTGTACTGGCCGGTGCCGTCCTTGGCGACCGTGAGGGTGCCCGCGGCGGCCGGGGCGTTGGCCGCCGTTCCGATGGCCGCCCTCGGTCCTGCCCCCGACCTCAGCAGCGCGGGAACGTCCGTCGCCCGGTCGAGTGTGTAGTCGTAGTACGCCCGGGGGTCGAACGCCGTGCCGCCGCTCTCGTTGCGGCCGCTCGTGCCGGAGAAGACGTTGCCGCGCTGGACGACGGCGGCCGTGCTGTCCTTGGTGACCGGGTTCCGCATGCCCTGGAAGTAGCTGTTCTCCAGGACCATCCGGGTCCTGCCGCGGGCGTAGTTGCCGTACGAGGTCGTGATGTCCGTGCCGGGTACGTCCTGGAGGTAGTTGTTGTAGAGGTGGGCGTGGGCCACGTTGTCGGTGGACGGGTTGCGCTGCTCGGTCTCGAGGAACCAGTTGTGGTGGATCGTGAGGTCGGCGGTGACGTTCTCCGTCCAGCCGATGCCGAACGTCTTGTTGTTGTCGCTCAGCCTGTTCCAGGACACCGTCACGTACGTGGTGTCCTTGCGGCTGTCGATCAGGCCGTCGGCCATGTGACGCAGGTCGTTGTGATCGATCCAGACGTGGTGCGCGCCATCCATCTGGATGGCGTCCCAGTCGTTCTCCTTGTCGTTCCATGTGCCGTGGTACGAGTCCCGGATGGTCAGGTTCCGGATGATCACGTTGTGGACGCCCTGTCCGAGGAAGAAGCCGCCTCCGACGATGTGGCCCGAGGTGCCGGAGCCGACGATCGTTTTGTCGGAGGCGACCTTGATCTCCTTGCCCTTGGGGTTCATGGCGATCGTGCCGGCGACCACGATGACGTAGGGCTCGGCCGCGGTCGCGTACTTCTCCAGGTCCGCCTGCGTCCGTACGGTGACGGTCCTGCCGTCCCGCCCGCCGTACGTCCCCTTCTGGCCCAGCGCGTGGACCGACGCGAAACCGTCGGCGACGTCATCGGTCCACGCGGCGGTGCCCGCCGCCGCGGCTTCCTGCCGGACGTCCTGCCCGAGGATTCCGACGTCCGTCCCGTACGCCAGACCCACCGCCGCGGTCAGGGCCAGTGGGACACCGACCCGCAGCGCCCTTCTTCCGCGGCGGTGCCGCGCCTTGCCGACTGTCCCACTCATGCGTCGTTCCCGTTCTGCGTGGGGGTCGCCCCTCTTTTGGTAGGGGCATGCCAAGCAGTTGCCGCCGCAGGCCGGAAAGGTTGCCGGCCGGAGGCGGTCGGAACGAGGCGGTCGGAACGAGGCGGTCGGAACGAGGCGGTCGGAACGAGGCGGTCGGAACGAGGCGGTCGGAACGACGCGGTCAGAACGACGTCTCGCGCACGCTCGCCCGGTCGGAGGGCTCGGTCGTGGCGGTGATCTCCGAGCGGTGGCGGGCGGCCGAGAAGGTCGCCGTCAGCGTCTGGGGCGCGGTCTGCGACGTGCTGACCGTGAAGCCCTCGTTCGGCACGGCCGAGATGAGGCACACACCGCCGCTGCCGTAGCGCACGGTCGCCTTGCCGCCCTGGGAGGAGATCGTGTGCACACCCGAGCCGCCCTCCTCGCAGCCCTGGCCGTTGTCCGGGGGCGCGGCGGGTTCTTCCTCCCGCGGGGGCGGCGTCGTGCGCGCCGCCGGCGTCGGCGTCGCCGTACGCGGCTTCTCGGTCGTCGGGGACGGCGACGGCGACCGCGTGCGCACGCTCGGCGTCGGCTCGGGGCTGGGCGAGGGGGAGGGGCCGGCCGCGGGGGAGGACGACCGGGGCGACGCCGCGAAGTCCCTGGGCGCGGACTGCGCGACCGGTGCCGTCGGTCTGGTCGAACCCACCACGAAATGGACCGTGAGCATCACGGCCGTGACACTGGCCGCGGTGCACGACAGCCAGATGAGCAGATAACGCGGAAGGCGGGACACGACACCATACTGACGGACCGGCTAACGTGCCTGCTCATGGCCTCCGTACTTGTCGTCGAGGACGACCCTGTCATCCGGGCCGCGCTCATCGAGGTCCTCACCGGACACGGGTACGCGGTGAAGACCGCCCACCAGGGCTTCGAGGCGCTGCGCGAAGTGACCCAGTGCCCGCCCGACATCGTGGTGCTCGACCTCGGGCTGCCCGACCTGGACGGGCTCGACGTCCTGCGGATGATCCGGGGCATATCCCGGGTGCCCGTCCTGGTCGCCACCGCCCGCGACGACGACACGGAGACCATCAGGCTGCTCAACGCGGGGGCCGACGACTACATGGTCAAGCCGTTCTCCGGCGGCCAGTTGGCCGCCCGGCTGGCGGCCGTGCTGCGCCGGTCCGGGCCGGCCGTGGAGGCGGCCGACCGGCAGCCCGTCGTCCAGGTCGGCGAGCTGCGGATCGACCCTCGGGCCCGCACCGCCCACCTCGCCGGGCGTGAGCTTGCTCTCACCCGCCGGGAGTTCGATCTTCTCGCGTATCTGGCGGCACACGCGGACCAGGTGATGTCCCGCAAGCGGATCCTCGCCGAGGTGTGGCAGCAGCCGTATCTGGAGGACCAGACCGTGGACGTCCATCTCTCCGCTCTCCGCAGGAAATTGGGCGAAAAGGCGTCGCACCCCCGATACCTCCACACAGTGCGAGGAATCGGTATAAAACTGGTCAGCTCGCCCTCATGAGACGCGCACTCGCCGGGATCGCGCTGGCCGTGACGTCGATGGTCGCGCTGTCCTTCCTCATCCCCCTCGCCCTGCTGGTCCGCGAGCAGGCCCGCGACCGGGTGACCACCGCCGCCGAACAGCGGGCGTCCGCCCTGTCGCCCGTCCTCGCCCTCACCACCCGCCGGAGTGACGTCCAGCAGGCCGTCGCGGAGCTGGACTCCCACGACCGGCTGGCCGTACGGCTCCCGGACGGCGGGTTCGTCGGCACCCCGCACGCCCCGCGGGAAGCGCTCGACCGGGCGGTGCGCAGCCGGGGCACGCTGGCCATGGACACCGCGGAGGGATGGGTCTACCTCCAGCCCGTCGTCCTGCCGGGGGACCGGGTCGCCGTCGTCGAGGCGTATGTGCCGGCCGCGGAGCTGACCCGCGGGGTGGCGGCCTCCTGGGGTGTGATGTCGCTGCTGGCCCTGGGGCTGGTGGGCGGCTCCGTGCTCGTCGCCGACCGGCTGGGCGCCCGGGTCGTCCGGTCCTCGCAGAGCCTGAAACGCGCCTCGCTGGCGCTCGGCTCCGGCGACCTGGACGTGCGGGTGGAACCGGACGGTCCGCCGGAACTCCAGGACGCCGGCGCGGCGTTCAACACCATGGCCGACCGTGTCGTGGAACTGCTCGCCATCGAACGCGAGATGGTCGCCGACCTCTCGCACCGTCTGCGCACCCCGCTGACCGCCCTGTACCTCGAGGCGGACCTCATGGGCCCGTCGGCGGGAGCCCGCCGGATCACCGCGGCCGTCTCCCAGCTCGAGAGCGAACTCGACTCGATCATCACCGCCGCCCGTACCCCGTTGGCCGCGAGCCAGGGAAGCGGCCAGGCGCCGATGCGGCCCTGCGAGGTGACGGAGGTCGTCGCGATGCGACTCGACTTCTGGTCGGTGCTCGCCAAGCAGCAGAACCGGATCTGCGAACGCTCCTTCACGCCGCGCCGGACGCCCGTGCGGTTCCTGGAGGACGACCTCGCCGCGGTGGTGGACGCCTTGATCGGCAACGTCTTCCGGCACACCCCGCAGGGCACCGCCTTCGCCGTACGGGTGGAACGCGACGACCGGCAGGTGGTGCTGACCGTGGACGACGCCGGCCCCGGCGTCGCCGATCCGCAGGCGGCCCTCACCCGCGGCGTCGGCGGCGGAGGCGCGGGCAGCACCGGGCTCGGCCTGGACATCGTGGCGCGAGCGGCGCAGGCCGCGGACGGCCACCTGGAGATCACCCGCGCCCCGATGGGCGGCGCGCGGGTGCGGGTGTCCTTCGGGCTGGTGTGAGGGGTCTACGGGCGCATGCGGCTGCCGTCGTGGCTCGACCCTGGCCGATGACGGACGCGGCGCTCCCGCGATGTCCCCGCCGCTGCCTGTGACTTGGGTCAGGGATCCTGAGCGGAACAGGTACCGCGGCCTGTCGCCGGCGGGACAGGATGGGCCGCGTGAGTGACAACGTGCCGCCGATGAACGGGATGCATTCTCGGTGATGCGCCCGCGTGGGCCCGGCCGGGATGCGAAGGGTCGCCGCGCCGGTCTAGCGGCCGGCGCCGAAGTTCTGCGTCCACCACGGGCCGCCGTCGCCGAAGTGGACGCCGACGCCGAGCTCCTTGAACGAGCAGTTCAGTATGTTCGCGCGATGGCCGGGGCTGTTCATCCATGAATTCATCACGGACGCGGCGTCCGCCTGCCCCCTGGCTATGTTCTCGCCCAGCGTCGACCAGACGTATCCGGCGGCCTCGACGCGGCTCGTCATCGTGGAGCCGTCGGGCCCGGTGTGCGACATCACGCCGCTGCGGGCCATGACGTCGCTGTAGTCGTCGGCGGCCTGTGTCAGCTTCGCGTTGGCGGTGAGCGGCGAGCATCCCGCGGACGCGCGCTCCTTGTTGACGAGCGACAGGACCTGGGCCTCGGGGCCGCTCGGATCCGTGCCGCCGGAACCGCCCGATGTGCCGGAACCGGACCCGCCGGAGGAAGAGGCCGGGCGGTCGCCGCCCGTGGGAGCGCCGGTCGCCGTCTGCGTGGTCGTCCGTGGCCGGGGCTTCGTCGTCGACGCCGACGGGCTCGGCGCCCGCTTCGGCGCGGCGGAGGCGGTGACGCTCGGGCTCGGCGAGGCGCTCGCGCTCGCCGAGGGGGAGGGTGACGCGAGGAGCGACGGGCTCGCCGCGGTCTCCTCGCCGCCCGCCTCGGCGGCGTCCCCGGCGGCGTTGGTCTCCACGCGGCTCGCTCCGCCCTCGTCCCCGCCCGTGGCCACAGTGATCCCGACCCCGGCGGTCACGGTGATCACACCGAGGGCCAGTACGGCGCTACGGGCCCGCAGGCCGGTCCTGGGCCGGGCGTGCGAGCGGGCGTTGGGGCGAGCGGCTCGTCGAGAACCCATGCTTACGACACCTCGGAAGGAAGACGGCTGAGCAATCGTGATCCCGGAGGGCGCCGCTGCGC
>NZ_JBSGZJ010000089.1:0-19434 GCF_053610925.1 Streptomyces sp. NPDC054847
CCGTAAAGTCACCCGCCCCGCGACCCGGGGCCTGGGGCCGCGGGCCTTCTCCGCGTAAGTAGGTGGCACCGACCCGCCATGCTCGCCTCGCGGCAAGTGGTCCCTCTAAGGGACGAAGGTTGGGCCCGGGGGCTTGGATCGAGCCGGTGCCGTACCCAGGCTAACGCACCTCCCCGGGAAGTGATTCCCGCATCGCGGGCCGACTTCGGCAGCGGCCCGGGACAGCGCCGGGCGGCACCCGCCGGAGCACCGTGACAGCGCCCGTCGGCACCCGCCCGGAGCATCCGGACAGGGCCCGGCACGGCCCGCCGGAGGCCTCTGGACG
Source organism: Streptomyces sp. NPDC054847 (assembly GCF_053610925.1). NCBI lineage: Bacteria > Bacillati > Actinomycetota > Actinomycetes > Kitasatosporales > Streptomycetaceae > Streptomyces > Streptomyces sp. NPDC054847. The sequence goes on from NZ_JBSGZJ010000089.1 coordinate 326, forward strand.
GGGCCGCGCCAGCCGCGGGAACCGCAGCCGTCAGGGCCGCCCGCTCAGTCCCGCAGCAGCTCCGGCACGCCCTGCGCGTCCGGCTGGTCACGGCGGCCGGAGACCACCGTGAGCTGCTGCGTGGCCCGGGTGAGCGCCACGTACAGCACCCGCAGACCGGCCGGGCTCTCGTCGGCGATCTCCGCCGGGGAGACCACGACCGTCGCGTCGTACTCCAGGCCCTTCGCCTCCAGTGAGCCGAGGGCCACGACCCGCTCGCCCAGGCCGGCCAGCCAGCGGGCGGCCTGCTCCCGGCGGTTCATGGCGACGACGACGCCGACGGTGCCCTCCACCTGCTCCAGCAGCCGCTCCGCCTCCGCCCGTACGGACTCGGCGAGCTCGCCGCCGTCCGGTACGACCGCGAAGCGCGGCCGCACTCCCGTGGAGCGGACGGCGGAGGGCGAGCGCATGCCCGGCATCGCCAGCCGGAGCACCGTGGCGGCCAGCTCGGCGATCTCGGCCGGGTTGCGGTAGTTCACGGTCAGCTCGAAGCGGCGGCGCGGGCGGCTGCCCAGCGCCTCGTCACGTGCCTCTGCCGCCTCTTCCGGCGATGACCAGGACGACTGGGCCGGGTCGCCGACGACCGTCCAGGTGGCGTGCCGGCCGCGGCGGCCGACCATCCGCCACTGCATGGGCGTGAGGTCCTGCGCCTCGTCGACGATGACGTGCGCGTACTCGGTGCGCTCGGCCGCCAGCCGCTCGGCCCGCTCGCGCTGTGTCTCCTCGCGCTGCGGCATCAGCTCCTCCAGGCCGGTGAGCTGGTCCAGAGGATCGAGCTCGCGCCGCTTACGCGGACGGGCGGGCGTGCCGAGCAGGGTGCTCAGCTCGTCGAGGAGTGCCACGTCGTGCACGGAAAGGGCGTCGCGCCGCAGGGAGCGGGCCAGCTTGCGCACCTCGCCGGGGTTGAGCACCCGGCGTGCCCAGCGGCCGAGGCGGCGCTCGTCGCCCATCGCGGCGAGCACCGCGCGGGGGGTCAGTTCGGGCCACCAGGCGTCCAGGAACGCGATGAAGCTGTCCTCGCCGGTCACGTCCTCGTCGAAGGAGGACCGCAGCTCGGCGGCCAGCTCCGGGTCGCCCGGGTGGCGGCCGGCGGCGCCCGACCTGGCGTACAGCGCGTCGAGGAGCAGCCGTCTGGCCCGCGGGCGCAGCAGGTTGACGGGAGCGCTTCCGCCGAGCACGTTGTGGCGGATGCGGCGGAGCTCGTCGGCCTCCAGCTCGAGCCGCCGGCCGAAGGCCACGACGCGCAGCCGCGAGGGAGTGCCCGGCGCGGCCGCCGGCTCCTCGCCCAGGGCGAGCTGTCCGTTGCGCGGTGCGGCGTCCGGCGTCTCGAGCGCGCCTCGCGCGGCGTTGCGCAGCACCTTCAGCATCCGGGAGGAGCCCTTGATGCGGGCGACGGCAGGTTCGTCGTACACCGTCGCCTCAGCGCCGTCGACCAGGGAGCCGACGGCGCGGATCGCGACCTGGCCCTCCTCGCCCAGGGACGGCAGCACGCCCTCGGTGTAGGCGACGAGCAGCGGCGTCGGGGAGACGATGAGGATGCCGCCGGCGTACCGGCGCCGGTCCTGGTAGAGCAGGTAGGCGGCCCGGTGGAGCGCCACCGCCGTCTTGCCGGTGCCGGGGCCGCCCTCCACGTATGTCACGGACGCGGCGGGGGCGCGGATGACCAGGTCCTGCTCGGCCTGGATGGACGCGACGATGTCCCGCATGGTGTGGCTGCGGGCCTGGCCGAGCGCCGCCATCAGGGCGCCGTCGCCGACGACGGGCAGTGTCTGTCCGTTCAGCGTGGCGGTCAGCTCCGGGCGCATCAGGTCGTCCTCGACGCCGAGGACCTTGCGGCCCTTGGAGCGGATGACCCGGCGGCGCACGACACGGCCGGGGTCGACCGGGGTGGAGCGGTAGAAGGGTGCCGCGGCCGGGGCGCGCCAGTCGATCACGAGCGGGGCGTAGTCGGAGTCGAGCACGCCGATCCGGCCGATGTGCAGGGTCTCGCCGATCTCGGCCGTGTTGTCGGGGCGTACGGCGTCGTCCGCCGGCTCGACGGAGGTGAAGGCGCCGTCGGGGCCCTTCTTGCCGTCCTTGCCGTGGAGCAGGTCGATCCGGCCGAAGAGGAAGTCCTCGAATTCGTTGTTGAGGCGGTTGAGGTGGACGCCGGCCCGGAAGACCTGGGCGTCCCGCTCGGCGAGGGCGCCGGGGGTGCCGACCTGTCCTCGCTTGGCGGCGTCGTTCATCAGGAACTCGGCCTCGTGGATCTTCTCCTCGAGTCGCCGGTACACCTGGTCGAGATGTTCCTGTTCGACACCGATCTCACGGTCTCTCACCGTGTCGGCGGCGGAGCCGACCACGGATCCGACAGCGGCATCCTGCGCGGCCACCGAGGCCCCCTTCTGACGTGCACTGGGCAGCCGTCAACCGTACGGCAAGTGGGCAGGTTATTGCACCTGCCCCGGCCGTGGGGGAGCGGGCGCGAAGGCCCACGAGAGGCGGCGGCCCGTGGAAGGCCGGACACGCCGAAGCGCCGCGGAAGGCCGCTGGGGTGCCGAGGGGACGTGGACATGCGGATGCGGCCGGGGGCCGCACAGCTCCCCGGCCGACGGTGGGACGGCCGCCGGCTAGGCGTCGACCTCCACCAGCCGTTGCCCGTCGAACGTGCGGACCTCGAAGTGGTCGATGTCGCCCGGGTCCATCGCGGAGCCGCCGTGGACGTACAGAGGGTTCTTGGCGTCCTTGTGGGGGCTGTCGGGGATTCCGTAGCCCCACTTCGGCACGGCCCAGGAGGTGACGACCTCCTCCTCACCGGTCTTGGAGACGGCGATGAGGTTGCACTTCAGGGGTCCCTTGACGTTCTTCAGCTCCAGGACGGCGTGGGTGCCCCAGCCCTTCTTCTCCATGCCGACGACGGCGCTGACCTTGGTGGTCGCGTCCGTGGCCCGGACCTTCTCCTCCATGTGGTTGAAGAAGGCGTCCTCGGCCGGGCTGGTGGGGTGCGGGTCGGCGCCCGCCACGGTGCTGCCGGTGTCGTCGGCGGTGACGACCACGGCGACTGCGGGGCCGCCGATGATCAGCGCCGCGGCCGCCGCGAGCAGGTACATGCCGCGCCGGCGCTTGTGGGCGCGCTTGACGGCGACCTCGTTGAGCAGCCCGTCGAGGACCTTGGGGCTCGGGGAGGTGGGCACCACGGGGACGGCACGGGGCGGCGGGAAGTCGGACATGCCCGGCATCCCGGGCAGGCTGTAGACGTTGCTCTGCGGCGGTGCGGGGGCGGGCGCCTCCGCCAGCATCGCGAGCATCGGCTCCATCCCCGAGAACTCCTCGAGGTGGGCGGCACAGATGTCGCATCCCGCCAGATGCGCCTCGAAGGCGGAGGCGTCCGCTTCGTCGAGCACGCCGAGCACATATGCGCCCACCGCGTCGTGTACGGACTCCTGCTCGTACATGGTCATGCCGAGACCCCCCTCTCCTCCAGAGCGAGCTTCATGGAACGGAGCGCGTAGAACACACGGGACCGCACGGTCCCGCTGGGTATGCCGAGCGTTTCGGCCGCTTCATTGACCGTACGCCCCTTGAAATACGTCTCGACAAGAACTTCCCTGTGGGCGGGCGTCAAATCATCGAGTGCATCCGAGAGCGTCATCAGCCACAACGCCTTGTCGATCTCGTCCTCCGCGGGCATGACCTCCAGCGGCGACGGGTCGACCTCCTGCGGCCGGGCCTGCCGGCTGCGGTGACCGTCGATGACGATGCGCCGGGCGACCGTCACCAGCCAGGGTCGGACAGAGCCGGTCGCCCGGTTGAGCTGGCCGGCGTTCTTCCAGGCACGGATGAGCGTCTCCTGTACGACGTCCTCGGCGCGCTGGCGGTCGCCGGCGACGAGGCGCAGTACATAGGCGAGCAACGGTCCTGCGTGTTCACGGTAGAGGGCACGCATCAACTCCTCGTCGGGCACGGAGGTGTCGATACGTGGCTTCTCACTGCGATGGCGGGCCCGTTGCGGACGGTCATCGGCCACGGCGGCATCCTTGCGCACCTGAACCTCCCGGTCGAGACCCTGTTTTTCACGGCTGGCTGCTTGTCCCTCTTCACTACGGGGACAGCGGGAGGTTCACTCAACGCCGGCCGAAGAAATTTCAAGATTCTTTGACGGAGGCCTTCCTGCGGTGTCTCGCCACCCGCTCGCGGTTTCCGCACACTTCGCTCGAGCACCAGCGACGCCGCCTGCCCCGTGAGGTGTCCAGATAGACGCGGCGGCAGTTGTCGCCCTCGCACTGCCGCAGCCGCGAGCGGGCGACGGGATCGGTGAGGAGCTCCACCGCGTCGCGGGCGACGAGAGCGAGCAGGGCCGCGCACTCCGGGGCGGCGCACAGCGCCCGTACCAGCGTGCCTTTGCCGCCCTTCACGGCCCTGATGCCCGGAGGCGCGTTCTGTGCACGGGCGTTGAGGATCTGGAGGGCGTCGTCCACGCTGCCTTCGTCCGGTCCGGTGCGCACCAAACGGTCTATGCAGTCGCGCAGTTCGACGAAACGTGCCACCCAGGTGCCGTCGACCCCGTGCAGCGGCGTCCCGGCGGGGACAAGACCGGCGCCGACGAGCCAGCGTGCCAGTCTCCCGGTGTCCGCGAGCGGTTCGGCGCCGCCGGCCCGGCGGTCCGGCTCCTGCGCCGTCGCCACCAGGTCCAGGCAGACGCGCCCGGAGTCGAATCGCCATTGGGACGGGTACGGACCCGCGCCCACCGCTGTCATGCGCCTGTCACCGCCTCGGGATCACCGTCGGGTGTCCCCACCAGAGTGCCTGCCCGACGGTGCGGCCGGAAGCCCTCATCGAGACGTGGACGCACGGACATGGGAATGCGACGCTCGCCCATGTCCCGTACGAGGACAGGCCGGTTGACTGGTCCCATGACACAGAACAGGGGTGCAGGAGCGGTCCTCGCGGCGGCGACCGTGACGACCGGGCTCATCGCGGGCGTCTGGTTCGCGTTCACGGTCTCGGTGATGCCGGCGCTCGGCCGCAGCGACGACCGGACCTACGTCGAGGTCATGCAGAACATCAACGAGGTGATCGAGAACCCGGCCTTCTTCGCCGCGCTCTTCGGCGCGCTCGTCCTCTCGGCCGTCTCGGCGTGGCAGCAGCGGCGTACGCCCAGGGGCCGTTGGGTGACCGCCGCGCTGGTCCTCTACGTCCTGGTGTTCGTGGTGACGTCCGCGGCGAACGTGCCGCTCAACAACGAACTCGCCGCCGCGGGCGCCCCGGACGCCATCGCCGACCCGGCCGCCGTACGGGAGGCCTTCGAGGACCCGTGGGTGCTCTGGAACACGGTGCGCACCGTGCTCACCACGGCGGCCCTGCTGTGCCTGTGGCGTGCCACGTCGCTGCCGCGCACGGCACGCCCCGACCAGGCGGGTCAGGCGTCGGCGTACTTGGCGTCGGACGCCGGGTCCAGGGCCAGCCGGTAGCCGCGTTTGACGACGGTCTGAATGATCTTGGGGGTGCCCAGTGCCGTGCGCAGCCGGGCCATGGCCGTCTCCACCGCGTGCTCGTCCCGGCCGGCGCCCGGCAGGGCGCGCAGCAGGTCGGAGCGGGCGACGACCCAGCCCGGCCGTTCCGACAGGGCCCTCATCAGGGCCATCCCGGCGGGCGGCACCGGGCGCAGTTCGTCGTCGACGAGGACGGCGTGACCACGGATCTCGAGGCGGCGGCCCGCGACCGGGAACGTACGGGCGCGGGCAGGCAGCTCGAGACCGAGCAGTTGCACCAGCGGGCCGAGTCTGAACCGCTCCGGCTGCACCGTCGGGACGCCGGCCGCCTGCAGCGGCACCGCCGTGACCGGCCCGACGCAGGCCGCGAGGACGTCGTGGTCCAGGGCGGCCAGGAGGTCGGTCAGCAGACCGCGGGACTCCGCACGGTTCAGGAGCGACGCGGCGGCCGGGGCGCTGGTGAAGGTGACGGCGTCCAGGCCGCGGGAGACGGCCGCGTCCAGCAGCCGGTCGAGCGGGGCGAGGTCCTCCGGCGGCATCCAGCGGTAGACGGGTACGAGGACGACGTCCGCTCCCGCCGCGCGCAGCGATTCGACGAACCCGGGCAGCGGCTCACCGTGCAGCTGGAGCGCGACCCGGCGGCCCGCCACTCCCTCACCGAGCAGCCGGTCCAGTACCTCCGCCATGGACTCGGAGACCGGCGACCACTCCTCGGTGAGACCCGCCGCGCGGATGGCGCCCTTGACCTTGGGGCCTCGGGCCAGCAGTTCGGCGCCGCGCAGCCGGCCCAGCAGCTGCTCCCCCAGCCCCCATCCGTCGGCCGCCTCCACCCAGCCGCGGAAGCCGATGGCGGTGGTGGCGACGACCACGTCGGGCGTGTGGTCGATCAGTTCCTTGGTGGCGGCGAGGAGCTCCGTGTCGTCGGCGAGCGGAACGATGCGCAGCGCGGGGGCGTGCAGGACGGTGGCGCCCCGCCGCTGGAGCAGCGCGCCGAGCTCGTCGGCCCGCCTGGCGGCGGTCACGCCGACGGTGAAGCCCGCGAGGGGGCCGTGCGGTTGGCCTTGGTCGTGCATCTCGGTCGTCCCCACTGGAGTGCCCTGATGGCCGGTGCCATTGAACGGTGAACGGGCGACCGAGCCTGTCAAAGGCGCGTGACAGGCCCGGTTCGCTCATATTTCACCGTCGTTACGTACTCCGCTCGCTCAGACCCGGGCGTAGACCGGTTCGGCGCCCGCTTCGGCCTCCGTCCCCGTCTGCCCGTCGCGGACCGGCACCACGACGGGCCGGCGAAGGTATACCGCCCAGGTGACGACCGAGCAGACCGCGTAGAAGGCGAGGAAGGAGACGAAGGCGGCGGTTCCGGTGCCCGCGGTCTGGAACGACTGCCGGAAGGCGAGGTTGATGGCGAGCCCGCCGACGGCGCCGACCGCGCCGATGAGTCCCATCGAGGCTCCGGAGAGCCGGCGCCCGTAGGCGGCCGCGGTCTCCCCGGTCATGCCCTTGGCGAGCGCCTTGTTCTGGAAGATGCCGGGGATCATCTTGTACGTCGAGCCGTTGCCGAGGCCGCTGAGCACGAACAGGGAGATGAATCCGACGAGGAACACGGCGAGGGACTGCTGCACCGAGGCGGCGATGACCACGGCGGTCGCGGCGGCCATGCCCACGAAGTTCCACAGCGTGATGCGCGCCCCGCCGAAGCGGTCGGCGAGCGCACCGCCCAGCGGCCGGATCAGGGAGCCGAGCAGCGGGCCGATGAAGGTCAGGGAGGCCGCCTGGAGCGGGGTGCGGCCGAACTGGGTCTGCAGCACGAGGCCGAAGGCGAAGCTGTAGCCGATGAACGAGCCGAAGGTGCCGACGTAGAGGAAGGCCATGATCCAGGTGTGGCCGTCCTTGGCCGCGTCGATCGCCGCGCCGGTGTCGTTCTTCACCGGGGCGAGGTTGTCCATCCACAGCGCGGCGCACAGCGCGGCGAGGATGATCAGCGGCAGGTAGATGCCGAGCACCAGCCGCGGGTGCGCCGCGCCGGCCGTACCGATGATCAGCAGCGCGACCAGCTGGATGACCGGAACGCCGATGTTGCCGCCGCCCGCGTTGAGGCCGAGCGCCCAGCCCTTCTTGCGCAGCGGGAAGAAGGCGTTGATGTTCGTCATCGACGAGGCGAAGTTGCCCCCGCCGACACCCGTGAGGGCGGCGACGGCGAGGAACGTCGTGTACGAGGTGCCCGGCTCCATCACCAGGTACGCCGCGGCGGTGGGGAGCAGCAGCAACAGGGCGCTGAAGATCGTCCAGTTCCGGCCGCCGAATTTGGCGACGGCGAACGTGTACGGCACCCGGATCACCGCGCCGACGACGGTCGCCGTGGCGATCAGGAAGAACTTGCCGGCGGGGTCGACCCCGTACTCGGGCCCCATGAAGAGGACCATCACCGACCACAGGCTCCAGATGGAGAACCCGATGTGCTCACTGAGCACGGAGAAGGCGAGGTTGCGCCGTGCGACCCGCTCCCCCTTGGTCCGCCAGAAGGTCTCGTCCTCGGGGTCCCACTCTTCGATCCATCGGCCTGCCATCACGCGCCTCCACCTGTTTCCGATCGTGGAAGCGACGTTATGGACGGCGGGTTTCAGGCCGGTGCCTGGAGGTGACCGGCGCGAAACCTTGCTCTCACCCGTCGGTCAGGCCGTGTGTGAGCGGCGCCGCCGTGGCTCTCCGTTGGGCCACAGCCGCGGACGGCGCTTGGCGGCGAGGTCCTCGGCCCAGCCGAAGACCAGGACGCACCCCGCGATCAGCGCCCAGGCGAGCAGCAGCACCGGTACCCAGCTCTCCAGCAGCCAGGGGGCCTGCTCCGCGAGGAGGTCGACGTCCCACATGGCGTCCCACAGCGCCGCCGCGCCCAGGATGCACACGTTGTGCCAGAGGTAGACGGTCACCGCCCGCGCGTTGAGGAGGGTGATCAGGCTGTCCCATTGCCGCAGCTTCGGCGGCCACGACTCCCACGACGGACTGAAGTGCAGCAGCAGCATCACCGCGCCGAGCGACCAGAGGGCGTCGGCCGGCGGGATGCCGTCGAGCTCGGCTCCCGAGCCGAAGCCGTTGCGGCGGGCCCACCAGATACCGGCCAGCATGACGAACGGCGCGACGGAAGGCACGAGGTAGCGCGGCAGGCGGGCCAGGACGCCCTCCTGGCGGGCCATGCCGAGGATCCAGCAGGCGCCGAAGGTGGTGAAGTCGGTGAGCGCCGAGTCGATGCGTTCCGGCATGGAGAGGTACCCGGCGGCCAGCCCGAAGGACAGGGCGAGCGGCGCGGCGAGGGTCGCCCACGGCAGCTTGCGCAGGCAGCGCAGCAGCAGCGGCGACAGGAGCACGAACCACAGATAGGCGCGCAGGTACCAGAGCGGCTCGGCCAGGTCGCCGGCCCACCCGGCGGCGAGGAACGGCGGGTCACTCAAGGGCAGGAGCCAGAAGACCGCGGAGGGTCCGGGGCGCCATCCCTCGACGATCATCGCGGTGACCGCCGCGGCTCCCAGCACCCACAGCGGCGGCAGCAGCCGCCGTACCCTGCTGCGGATCACCTGGAACGCCGGCCGGGCGAGGGAGCGTGCCATCAGTGACCCGGCGAGGGCGAACATCACGCCCATGGACGGGAAGACGAGCGGCAGCCAGGCCCAGCCCACCAGGTGGTAGAGCACGACCCGGAACAGGGCGAGCGCCCGGAGCAGGTCGAAGTAGCGGTCCCGGCCGCCCGCGGGCACCGGGGACGTGCCCCCCGACTGCGGCGGCGCCGTCTGCGGTGAGGTGTACGGGGTCATGCGACGGGCCTCCGCTCCCCGGCGCGCTGCCGCTGCTGGACGACTCCGGGTGCCTCGACGGCCCCGGTGCGCCGCAGTTTCTGCCAGCGCAGCCGGCCGCCGGTGAGCGCGGTGATCCAGGACTGGAGGAGGACCACGTACATCAGCTGGCGGTAGAGGATCTGCTGCAGCGGCAGGGAGACGAGGTGGACCATGCGTTCCTTGTCGAGCCGGAAGGCGTAGGCGGCGCAGACCGCCTGGATCGCGAGTACGCCGAGCCAGGCGGCGATGGTCTTCTGCGTCGGGCCGAAGACCAGCCCGTACAGCAGGAAGACGTCGATCAGCGGCGCGAGCAGCGGGGCGAGCACCATGAACAGGGAGACCAGGGGCAGGCCGACCCGGCCGAAGCGGCCGGAGGGCCCCTTCTCGACGAGGGCACGGCGGTGCTTCCAGATGGCCTGCATGGTGCCGTAGCTCCAGCGGTAGCGCTGGGACCACAGCTGCTGCACGGACTCGGGGGCCTCGGTCCAGGCGCGTGCCTTCTCCGCGTAGACGACCCTCCAGCCGTCGCGGTGCATGGCCATGGTGATGTCGGTGTCCTCGGCGAGGGTGTCCTCGCTCATGCCGCCGACGCGCTCGAGCGCGGTGCGGCGGAAGGCTCCGACGGCGCCGGGGATGGTGGGCATGCAGCCGAGCAGGTCGTACATGCGGCGGTCGAGGTTGAAGCCCATCACGTACTCGATGTGCTGCCAGGCCCCGATGAGGGTGTCGCGGTTGCCGACCTTGGCATTGCCGGCCACCGCGCCGACGCGGGGGTCACCGAAGGGCTGCACGAGTTCGCGGACGGTGGACGGCTCGAAGACGGTGTCGCCGTCCATCATGACGACGATCTCGTAGCGGGCGTTCCTGATGCCGTTGTTGAGGGCGGCGGGCTTGCCCGAGTTGGGCTGCCGTACGACGCGGACGCCGCGCAGGCCCATCGCCTCGACGATGTCGGCGGTGCCGTCGCTGGAGCCGTCGTCGATGACGATGACCTCGAGGGGGTGGTCGCTCGCCATGAGCGAGCGGACCGTGTTGGCGATGCACTCGCGTTCGTTGTACGCGGGGACCAGCACGGACACCGGCCGGGTGATGGGAGGCCCCCAGCTGAATCCCTTCCGGCGCACCTTGCGGGCGTGCGCGAAGGAGAGGATCAGCATCAGCCCGAAGCGGGCGAAGACCAGCACGCCGATCACGGCGAGCCCGACGACCATGACCTCCGTGGTGTTCTCCGAGACGGCGACGGCGCCGACGAAGGCCTTGCCCTTCCACAGTTCCGGTCCGGTGACCGGGCTGTGGGCGCTGGGCACGCCGAGCGCCTCCGTGAGGTTGGTGAACCGGTAGCCGCGTTCCTTCATGTCGGGCAGGAAGCGCTCCAGGGCCGCGACCGTCTGGGAGCGGTCGCCGCCGGAGTCGTGCATCAGCACGATGGATCCCTGGGTGCCCTCGGGGGTGGCGCGCTTGATGATCGCGTCGACGCCGGGGCGCTTCCAGTCCTCGGAGTCGGTGTTGTTGAAGGCGGTGATGTAGCCGCGGGTGCCGATGTACTGGGTGACCGGCCAGGACTCGTTGTCGAGGGCGTCGGAGAAGGAGGAGTACGGGGGACGGAACAGAGAGGTGCGGATGCCCGCGGCGCCGGCGAGCGCCAGCTGGTTCTGCGACAGCTCCCAGTCGATGCGGTCGGTGGACTGGAAGGACAGGTCCGGGTGGTTGAAGGTGTGCAGGCCGATCTCGTGACCTTCGCGCACCATGCGTTCGACCAGGTCCGGGTGGCGCGAGGCCATGGTGCCGGTGACGAAGAAGACGGCATGCGCGTCGTACCGGGCGAGGGCGTCGAGGACCTTCGGCGTCCAGACGGGGTCCGGGCCGTCGTCGAAGGTCAGCACGAGCCGCTGGTCGGGCACGCTGAGCGCCTTGGGGTTGTGCTTGTCGCGCGCGTCGATGACGGGGCCGCCGTCGAGTATGTGCTGGGGGACCTGGTCCGTGGGGGCCGGGGGCCGGACGCGGTGGTCGGCGAGGATCTCGCTGTGCACATAGCCGCGCAGCATCAGCATCGCGAGCAGCGCGACGAGGAAGAGCACGGGAAGCAGATAGCGCATGGGCAGTCTGCGGCGTACGACGCGCTTGGGGCTCCGCCGTCGCGGAGCCCCTGGGACGGGGATGGTCATCTACAGTGCGCCTTCTTGCACGGGCTGTCCGGGAGTATCACTGGGCGCCGCGGAGGTACCGGGGCCCGTGGGAGGGCTGACGGCCGGGGCCGGAGCGCTGTTGCGGGGTGTGCCGGGGCTCGCGGCCGGGCCGGTGGTACCCGGCCCGCGGGACGGCTGCTGAGGGGTGGTGGACGTCGAGACGGACGGCGGCACGTCAGGCAGCGGGCTGCTGACGCCCGCGCTGCCCGACGGCACCGGCAGGGCCGCCCCGGCGGAGTCGGAGGGGGCCGGGACGCCCGGTGGGGCGTTCGGCGTGGGCACCGTGGACACGAGGTCGGTGGGCGCGGGCTGGATCTCCACGTGCTCGGGCTGCTTCTCCCCGGCCGAACCGAGGCCCGGCATCCACGGCGCGCTGGAGTTGCCGCCGAGGAGGGCGGCGACGAGCGTGATCGCGTAGACGGCGCACGCGGCGGCCAGGACCCAGCCGATACGGCGGAACTTCTTGCTGCGCCGGCCGCTCTCGTCGACGAAGACGGGCCCCTCCGCGCTGTCCTGGGGGGCGATCGGCTCCACCGGAAGATCGCGCAACTTCCGCCCGAGGCCGTCGAGTTGAATCGTCACCTCGTGCGGTTCGTGCGTGTGACCGGTACCGATGTCTTCTTGCCAATTTTCCATGGCTGGTGGCACATCCCCCCACTGACTGGAATCGGGTGCGCGCACAACCGGCCGGCCGCGTTCGAATTCGGGTCCCCAACCCTCTCCGAGCGCTTCTATCCCACTCACTCACCCGGTCCATGAATGTAGCGCAACCTGCTGCACGTCGCGCGCCACGCTCAGCGGTTGTCACACATCAGCGACATATCACGTTCCGGCAACCACCCGCCGGGCACCCTTTTCAGCCACCCTTCGCGCGCGGCGAGTTCGGCCGCCGCACGCCGCAGCGCGTCGAGACCGGGATGCCGCAGCCCGGCACGCCAGACCATCGACAGCGGCGACAGCGGAACGGGGTCGACTATCGGCCGAAGGACCGTCCCCGGCATGGCCGGAAAGCCCACGACCGCGAGGACCGGGTTGCGGGTCTTCGCCATGACCCGCCGGAACTCCTCGACCCCCACGGCCATGGGTGCCGGCGGCGCCACGGCGATACCGCGGCCCGCGAAGAGAAGCCGCGCCAGCTCCGTCCACTCCAGCGTCCTGGGGTTGCCCGCACCGGCATATACGGTCTCACCCGCGAGTGCGTTCAACTCGATCCGGTCGGAGGGGGCCAGCGGATGGTCGTCGGGCAACAGGACCGCCATCGGCTCGTACCGTACGGGCTGCTGGGCCAGCAGCGCCTGCCGGCCGGCGTCCAGGCCGGCGAAGCGGCCGAAGGAGACATCGAGACGCCCAGCGGCGATCTCGTCGGCGGCTCCGGTGAGCCCGCTCTCGAATCGGGCCATCAGCTCGCAGTCGGGGGCCAGTTCACGGGCGCGCTCCAGGATCCGGCCCGAGGTCATGCCCGCGCTGTTGAGGTCGACGAGCAGCGGCCGCGCGGCGCCGGAGGCGGCGGCGAGCAGTTCGTCCTGCGTCTCGAGCACCCTCCGCGCATACGGAACCAGCCGCTCGCCGTCGGCCGTGAGGGCGACCTGCCGGGTGGTGCGGACGAACAGGTCGACGCCCAACTCCCTTTCCAGCCGTCGGACGTCACGGCTCAGGGCCTGCTGGGCGACGTAGAGGCGGGCGGCGGCGCGGGTGAAGTGCAGCTCGTCGGCGACGGCGACGAACGCGCGGAGCAGCCTGGGTTCCAGATCACGGGGCACAGCGCATTCAACAACACAGGTGCGTGAACGGCCACCGAGCAGGTGTTGGACCGGCCGCGGGGGCGGCGGCGAGGGTGGAGCCATGCCCAGGCCAGCCACGCCCTCTCCAGCCGTGCCCCGCTCCCCCGCGTCCCGTCCCGCCCGCTCCGGGGACACGGCGTGCGCGCCCCTGCTCGCGGTCACCGGCGACTCGCTGGTGCTCGCGCCGCGCCGCGGGACCGGCTCGCCCACGGCGGCCTTCGCCCCGACCGGCCGGCCGCAGGGCCCCTACCGGCGGCTGTTCTCCGTACCGGGCACACGCGCCTTCACCGCCGGGAACCTCGTCGCCCGGCTCCCCATGGGGATGTTCAGCGTCAGCGCCGTCATCATGATCGCCGGGTCCCGAGGTTCCTACGCCCTCGCCGGGGCCGTCACCGCGACCGGCCTTGCCGCCACCGCGCTGGTCGCTCCCTGGACGGCGCGGCTCGTCGACCGGTACGGACAGGCGCGGATCGCCGTCCCCGCCACGGCCCTGGCGGTCCTCGGATCGCTCGCCCTGCTGCTGTGCGTACGCCTCGACGCGCCCGACTGGACGCTCTTCGCCGCCTACGCCGCCACCGCCACCACCCCCAACACCGGCGGCATGTCACGTGCCCGCTGGGCGCATCTGTACCGGGGCGACGCGGCGGCACTGTACACGGCGAACTCGTTCGAGCAGGCCGCCGACGAACTCTGCTTCATGCTCGGCCCCGTTGTGGCCGCGTTCCTCTGCTCCGCGCTCTTCCCGGAGGCAGGCACGCTGGTCGGCGCGGTCCTGCTGCTGACGGGCGTGCTGATCTTCGCGAGCCGGCGCTCCACGGAGCCGCCGGTCGCCCCGCGGGTCCCGGCCGGCTCGCCGCTGCGGACCGCCGGCATGCCCGCGCTGCTTCTCGTCCTCCTCGCCACGGGCGCGGTCTTCGGCTCGATGGAGGTCGTCACCATCGCCTTCGCCGACGGCCCGGTCGCGGGTCCGGTCCTCGCGTTCCAGGCGGCGGGGTCCTGCGCCGCGGGCCTGCTCTACGGCCGGTCCCGCCGCGCGGCGGGCCTGCCCACCTGCCTCGCCGCGATGACGGCCCTGATGTCGCTGCCGCTGCTCGCCGCCGTGGGCACCGGGTCGCTGCCGGCGGTGGCGGGGGCGCTGCTGGCCGCCGGGATGGCGACGGCCCCGACGATGGTGACGGCGATGACCATGGTCCAGCGGCTGACCCCGCAGGCGCAGATCAACGAAGGCATGACCCTCGCTGTCACCGCTCTGCTCGGCGGCGTCGCGGCCGGCTCGGCGAGCGGCGGGTACGTGGTGGAGCATCTGGGTGCGGCTCAGGGCTACGCGATCCCGGTGTGCGCCGCGGCGCTCGCGCTCGTACTGGCGTGGGCGACGGCTGAGGACACGAAAAAGGCCCGGAAGCCGTAGCCGCCGAGCCTTCGTCGTACATGGGATGAGTGGAGATGGCGGGAATCGAACCCGCGTCCAACGGTGCAGAATCAGGGCTTCTCCGTGTGCAGTCCGCTGCGCTTTTCTCAGCCCCGGAGATCACGCGGACAAGTCTCCGACGGGCTCAGTCACTGTTTGATTTCCCTACGCACCCCGTGACCGGGTTCGTAGGTTTAGTTCCCTAGCTGATGCCAGGATCCGGGTCGGGAACAGCCCCGGGCTGACACTTCGCGAGTCGCTACTTAGGCAGCGAGGGCGAAGGAATCGCGCTTGGTGTTGGCGATTATTGGTTGCGACATATGGTTTACGAGATCATTGCCGCTTCCTCGACACGCTTCCCCTGCTTCGACATCCGCTGTCGAAACCGATCATCCCCATGCTTGACCACTATTGAGTTGTACCGCTCAAGGCCCCTTGCGGGGCCCGGCCCCTGCTTGGCGGGGCAGGTGCCATCGTACGTGAACAACACAGGCCGGTGCCAGCCTATTCCGCGCGGCCGCGGCCGGTGCCGGTCGCGTGCTAGGCCCGCTGCCTCCGGCGGACGGCGGACACCGCGCGGTCGGCCTCGCGACGGTCCTGCTTCTCGCGCAGCGTCTGGCGCTTGTCGTACTCCTTCTTGCCCTTCGCCAGCGCGATCTCGACCTTCGCCCGGCCGTCCTTGAAGTACAGCGCCAGCGGCACGATGGTGTGCCCCGTCTCCTGCGACTTCGACTCCAGCTTGTCGATCTCTTCCCGGTGCATCAGCAGCTTGCGCTTGCGGCGTGCGCTGTGGTTCGTCCAGGTGCCCTGGCTGTACTCCGGCACGTGGACGTTGTGCAGCCACGCCTCGTTGCCGTCGATCTGGACGAAGCCGTCCGCGAGCGATGCCCGGCCCTGGCGCAGCGACTTCACCTCGGTACCCATCAGCACGAGACCGCACTCGTAGGTGTCGAGAATGTGGTAGTCGTGCCGCGCCTTCTTGTTCTGCGCGATCAGTTTGCGCCCTGTTTCCTTAGCCATAGTGCGGACATTTTCGCACTACGACCCGCCCCCGAGGCCACTCAATACTGTCCGGGCCCTTTTCTCTGCCCCCTCGGCCGTCACGAGGTCGGGAGTGATGCCCTTGTCGTCGACACTGTGACCGGACGGAGTGCGGTAGTGACCGACGGTGAGTTCGGCGACGGAGCCGTCGGGCAGCCTGCTCGGCATCTGCACCGAGCCCTTGCCGAATGTCCGCGTGCCGACCGTGACCGCACGGCCACGGTCCTTGAGTGCTCCGGTGACCAGCTCGGCGGCGCTCATGGTGCCGGCGTCGACGAGTGTGACGACGGGCCGGTCGGTGTCGCCGCCCTGCTCGGCATGGAGAGCGCGCTGCTCGCCGCGCACGTCGTAGGTGGCGACGAGGCCCCCGTCGAGGAAGGCCGACGCCGCGGTGACCGCCTCGGAGACGAGGCCGCCCTCGTTGCCGCGCAGATCGAGCAGGACCCCGGCGCCCGCGGGAGCCTCGCGCACGGCCTTGCGCACCCGCTCCCCGGTGCCCTTGGTGAACGAGGAGACCCTGATCACCACGGCGCCGTCGGGGAGACGGTCCACGGTGACCGTCTCCGTGGTCAGCAGGGCGCGCGTCAGGGTCTCGGACCAGCGGTGCCCGTCACGTTCCAGGTCCACCGTCACAGCGGTGCCGTCGGCGCCCCTGAGCAGGGCCACGACCTCGGTGACCGGCCGCCGGGCGGTGTCGCGGCCGTCGATCGCGAGGAGCCGGTCGCGGGGCTTTATCCCGGCCCGCTCGGCGGGGCTGCCCGGCTGCACCCTGGCCACCTCGACCCGGCCGTCCGCCGCGCGTCTCGCGCCGAGGCCCACGCCGGTGTACTCCCCGTCGAGGGCTTTGGCGAACTCCTCGTACTCGTGCTTGTCGTAGACGGCGCCCCAGCGGTCGCCGCTGCGGCTGACGACCTCTTCCGCCGCCTTGGTGCCCGACTTCCCTTCCGCCGCGGCCTTCGCGGCGGCGCGGGCGACGTCCTCACGGTCCACCGTCGCGGCGGCGGCATGTGCGGAGAGCGGACGGGGCGAGGCCGGCTCGTCGTGCGGCAGGCAGTTGGTGGCCGCCGCGGTGGCGAGGACGACTCCGAAGGCCAACGTCAGCGCGGCCCCGCGGCGGATGCCGTGGGGCCGGGGACTGAGCTCGGGGTCCGACATGTCGCCGAGTCTAGGACAAGCAAAGGGCGCCGTACGGAGGTTGACCGCACGGCGCCCGGGGTGCTTGTCACACCTTCAGGTACTTGCGCAATGCGACGAAAGCAGCCACAGCGGGCATCAGCAGCCCGATCGCCAGTACCAGCGGCAACTTGGTGATCACGGCGTCCCAGCCGATGAAGTTGACCAGCTGCATCTTCTCGGAGAGCGCCAGGCCGTGGTCGATCAGGAAGTAACGGCCCACCAGCAGCATCACGGAGGCGACCGCACCACCCAACAGGCCCGCGAACGCGGCCTCCATGATGAACGGCATCTGGATGTAGAAGCTCGAGGCGCCGACGAGCCGCATGATGCCTGTCTCACGCCGACGGCTGAACGCGGAAACGCGCACGGTGTTGACGATGAGCATCAGCGCGATGATCAGCATCAGGCCCATGACGAAGATGGCGGCCACGTTCATGCCGTTCATCAGGGAGAAGAGGTTCTCCAGGATGTTGCGCTGGTCCTGGACGGACTGCACCCCGTCCCGGCCGGCGAAGGCGGTCGCCACCACCTTGTACTTCTCCGGGTCGTCCAGCTTCACCCGGAACGACTCCTGCATCTGGTCCGGGGTGATGGTGGACGCGATGGGAGTGTCGCCGTACTGCTCGCGGTAGTGCTTGTACGCCTGTTCCGCAGTCTCGTGGTGGACCACGTCGACGACGTCCATCTTCTTCAGATCGGCCTCGATCTGCTCCTTCTGCGCGGTGGTGACGGCCCCCTTGGCGCACTGGGGCGAGGTCGACGCGTCGTTCTTGTTGCAGAGGAAGATGGAGACGTTGACCTTGTCGTACCAGAAGTCCTTCATCGTGCTGACCTGCTCACGCATGAGCAGCGCGCCGCCGAACAGGGCGAGCGAGAGGGCTACGGAGACGATCACCGCGAAGGTCATCGTGAGATTGCGGCGGAGACCGACGCCGATCTCCGACATGACGAACTGGGCGCGCATGGCGTGCTTTCAGCCTTTCAGTCTGTCCGGGCTCAGTGCTGGTAGCCGTAGACGCCGCGCGCCTGGTCGCGTACGAGACGGCCCTTCTCGAGCTCGATGACGCGCTTGCGCATCTGGTCGACGATGTTCTGGTCGTGGGTCGCCATGATCACCGTGGTGCCCGTGCGGTTGATCCTGTCAAGCAGCTTCATGATGCCGACAGAGGTCTGCGGGTCGAGGTTTCCTGTCGGCTCGTCCGCGATGAGCAGCATGGGGCGGTTGACGAAGGCGCGGGCGATGGCCACGCGCTGCTGTTCACCACCGGACAGCTCACCGGGCATCCGGTCCTCCTTGCCGCCGAGCCCGACGAGGTCGAGCACCTGGGGCACGGCCTTGCGGATCTCGCCACGCGGCTTGCCGATGACCTCCTGGGCGAACGCCACGTTCTCCGCGACGGTCTTGTTGGGCAGGAGGCGGAAGTCCTGGAAAACGGTGCCCAGCTGGCGGCGCATCTGAGGCACCTTCCAGTTGGAGAGCCGGGCCAGGTCCTTGCCCAGGACATGGACCATGCCCTGACTGGCGCGCTCCTCACGCAGGACCAGCCGCAGGAACGTCGACTTGCCCGAACCGGAAGAGCCCACGAGGAAGACGAACTCGCCCTTCTCGATTTCGAGGGAGACGTCCCGCAGAGCAGGTCGGTTCTGCCTGGGGTATGTCTTGGAGACGTTGTCGAATCGGATCACGGGTGCACCACGGTCGGCCGGGAGTAGGTGAGCGTGACCTTACGCGACTGCGCCACGGCCGCGCAGTCCCCGTCCTGACTTGCGCATTTTGTCCGTTCGTCGATCGGGGGCAAATCCGGCGGGCCGCGACGAAAAGCGCGGGAGCTGGCACAGTGGTAGGGGAACAGTCGCGTTTCCCCGGGCGTTGTCCGGAGAGAAATGTGCTTGCGGTCCGCGCCTGCGGCCCCGGCGCGGGAGAGGAGAGCGCATGACCTATGACCGATTGGTGTGCGCCAACTGCGCGGCGCCTGTCGCCGAGGGCCGCTGCCCGGTGTGCCGGGCGAATCGCGAGCGGCTGCAGCAGAGCGGCGGCCCCTTCGCCGGCCTGAGCCCGGTGGCCCTGCTGGCCCTTCTGGTGGTGCTGGTCGCCGCGGTGGCCCTGCTGGCGGTCTAGGCACGCCCCGCCGGTCGGCCGAAGCGGAAGAACGGCAAAAGGGCCCGGAGTGCTGAGCACT
>NZ_JBSGZJ010000090.1:0-19405 GCF_053610925.1 Streptomyces sp. NPDC054847
GCGGTCTGTCAGCCGCCCGTGGCGGGCGACTTCTTCGCGGATTCCGGGATCTCGGAGTCCTCGCGTATCGCCTTCCACAGCTCGGTCGCCTGGGGTTCGGCGGCCACCACCCGGTTCGGGTCCACCTTGTCGTAGGCGACGGGCAGCATGATCGTCTCCATCGAGGCGGGGTCGACACCGTCCATGCTGCGGGCGAAGTCGGCGAGCTTCGTGAGGGAGTCGAGCTCGGAGTCGGTCGTCAGCGACTGGGTCAGCGAGTCGGCGATCTTGAACGACTTGGCCGGACTGCCCAGCAGGTCCTGCGACTTGACCTCGCTGAGGAGCGCCATCATGAACTGCTGCTGGAGGCCGATGCGGCCGAGGTCGCTGCCGTCGCCGATGCCGTGCCGGGTCCTGACGAACGCCAGTGACTGCGTGCCGTCGAGCTTGTGGGAGCCGGCCGTGAGGTCGAGGCCCGACTCCTCGTCGTGGATGGGCTCCTTCACGTCGACGGTCACCCCGCCTATCGCGTCGACCAGTTCCTTGAAGCCGGAGAAGTCGATCTCCATGTAGTGGTCCATCCGGACCCCGGACATCTTCTCAACGGTCTTCACCACGCACGCGGGACCGGCCAGCGAGTAGACGGAGTTGAACATCACGCGCTCTTTGGACGGCAGCGTGGAGCCGTCGGACTTGACGCAGTCGGGCCGGGTGACCAGCGTGTCGCGCGGAATGCTGATCGCCGTCGCGCTGGAACGGCCCTCGGGTATGTGGATCATGAGCGCGGTGTCCGAACGGGCGCCGCTGACATTGCCGCCGGCCAGCCCGCCGTTGCTACCGGACCGTGAGTCCGAGCCCAGGACAAGCAGGTTCTGACCACTGGTCGGCAGCTTCTGAGGCCGGTCGTCACCGATGGCCTTGTCCAGGTCGACGCCCTTGATGTTGCCGTCGAGGCTGCTGTACATCCAGTAGGCCGTGCCTCCCGCGGTCAGCAGGAGGACCAGTGCGACCCCGAGTGTGATCTTCAGGCCGCGGCGGCGCTTGCGAGGAGCCGACCTGCGTCGCGTTCTCCCGTGTCCGTCCCCCTGCGGGCTCGGTGTGATGGCGGCGTCGTGGCTCATCCGGTCTCGAGTCCTCAAGTTTCATTGCCCTGGACGGGCAAGTGGAGTGCGTGGGACTCGGGTGGGGGGTGTGACCGGTCCGTGAATGCATGACTGACCGTGCACTATAGACAAATTTTCGACTTCTTGCGGGCGGTTACATTCATCGGCGTTCACAATCTCTCCACGCTGTGGTCGCCGGAAGGAAGCTCATGACCGACAGACGCCCCGGAGTCGTCAAAGCAGTGATCCCTGCAGCAGGGCTCGGGACCAGGTTCCTGCCTGCCACGAAGGCGACGCCGAAGGAGATGCTGCCGGTCATCGACAAGCCGGCGATCCAGTACGTCGTCGAGGAGGCGGTCGCGGCCGGCCTCGAGGATGTGCTCATGGTTACAGGCCGCAACAAGCGGGCTCTGGAAGACCACTTCGACCGCAACTACGAACTCGAGCACGCCCTCGGGCGCAAGGGCGACCAGCAGCGTCTGTCCACCGTGCGCGAGTCTTCGGACCTTGCGGCCGTGCACTACGTGCGTCAGGGCGACCCGCGTGGGCTCGGTCACGCGGTGCTCGCGGCGGCCGCACACGTCGGTGACGAGCCGTTCGCGGTGCTGCTCGGGGACGACCTGATCGATCCTCGCGACCCATTGCTCGCCCGGATGATCGAGGTCCGAGAGGCGCTGGGCGGCAGTGTCGTCGCGCTCATGGAGGTCGCCCCGGAGCAGATCCACCTCTACGGCTGCGCCGCCGTGGAGGCAACGGCCGACAATGACGTCGTGCGCGTCACGGGCCTGATGGAGAAGCCCGCGCCGGGTGAGGCGCCCAGCCGCTACGCGGTCATCGGGCGCTATGTTCTCGACCCTGAGGTCTTCGAGGTCCTGCGCCGTACGCCGCCGGGGCGCGGTGACGAGATCCAGCTGACCGACGCGCTTCAGGAACTGGCGGTCCGTCCCGAGGTGGGCGGTCCGGTCCA
Source organism: Streptomyces sp. NPDC054847 (assembly GCF_053610925.1). Lineage (NCBI taxonomy): Bacteria > Bacillati > Actinomycetota > Actinomycetes > Kitasatosporales > Streptomycetaceae > Streptomyces > Streptomyces sp. NPDC054847. The sequence continues at coordinate 2,050 of NZ_JBSGZJ010000090.1, forward strand.
CGGGGTGGTCTTCACGGGTCGGCGGTACGACACCGGTGACCGCGGGGACTACCTGCGGGCCATCGTCCGGCTCGCCTGTGAGCGCGAGGACCTCGGACCCGACTTCCGGGCATGGCTGCGGGACTGGGTCCGCGAGGAGCTCTGAGACCGCCCCCGCGAAGGGTCGGGCCGGTCCTGTCCGCCCGACGCTTGGGTGACATTGCACTCATCCTGAACCCGGCCCGGAGGCCGTGATCCGAGGCTCGTGCGGTGCCGACGGCGCAGCGGGACGCTTGTTCGGATGTGCATATGATGTGGCGAATTCTGGAGTCATCTGTGGGCACCGGCCCTGGCGTAGGAGGGGACGGCGGAGATGCGCGGCAGAGGTGCTCAGGCGGTGGACCGGCGGTCCCGTCCCGGTGTCGAGGCCGACGTGCGGCCGCGGCGGGTGTCCGTGACGGCGGTGGCCACGGGGTCCTGGCTGCTGCGCGGGAACGACGATCGCCTCAGTGTGTACGCGCTCGTCGAAGGCGGTGTGCACCGCTGGACGGAGACCGCGGTCGGCAGCGGGCGCTGGAGCAGACCGGACTTCTTCCGCGCTGACGGGCTGACTGGTCTCGCCATCGCTCAAGGGGTCAATCGTTACGCGCACTTCGTCGGGCGCAGGGAGAGCCGGTCGGGCGGGGACACGCCGAAGGTCGACCTGCTCTACGCCGTGCAATACCAGTCGGGTCGGCCGCTGGGGGCCTGGCGTTCCCTGGGCAACCCGTACCGCGCCCCCAGGGATGCCGCGACACTCGGCGTGCCGACCGCCGCTGTCGACGGACAGGGTGCGGTCCACGTCTTCGTCTCCGGTGGCCCCGGCGGGGTCATGCTGCGGCGCGAATCCAAGAGCGGGCCGTGGGAGGCGTGGAAGGACCTGCGCGGCGGTGCCGTCGAGGGCGGGCCGACCGCCGCGACGAACTCCGCCGGCCTGGTCGAACTCCTCGCGCCGGGGCACCGGTCGGTGATGCGCTGGGTACAGACGGAGCAGGGAGCGGACCTGCGCCGGGCACAGGACCTCGTGCCCGCTCCGGTACCGGGCTCGGCCGCGCTCCTCGAGACCGCTCCCGGGGTGTTCACCGCGTACTGGTCCGAGCAGAGCGGGGCGGGCGTGTACGCGCAGCGGCCCGGCGAGTGGGCCTTCCCCGTGGGCGGGGCCCCGGGAGAGGGACCCCACGCCACGCTCCGTGCCACCGTCGACGGCTATGACTGCACGGTCCTGGCCCATAAGGGGCGTACGGGAACAGCCGTGCTCGGTGTCTGTGGCACCGGTGGGGAGTCCGGCGGACTGTGGTGGACCGACACGGGGGTGGCCTGTGTCGGCACTCCGGCGCTGACGCTGGACGGGCGGGGTCGGGTCGTCATCGCGACGGTCGCAGCGGACGGCGGTGTCCTGGTGAATCGGCAGCGGGCGGAACCCGGGCTCACCCTGTCCGACTGGGACCGCCTGCCGGGCGACTGAGTCGGCCTCCATCGCCGCAGGTGGGGGAAGCCGTACAACTTACGGCGCGTCAATACACCAGGCTCTGCCGGAAGTCCAGAGATCCAAAAGGTTGTACCGCTCATCAGTGACGATCATCACGCGTCACAACCTGTCCATGAGCTGTCTCCACCTGGACTTTTAGGAAACCATTATGTGAAAGTTTGATGGATTGCCGATGTGTGGTGATCGCAGTGAGATGGGGGCGATGTGCCCCTACGTCTGGTAACGCGAGCTTCTTCCTGTTTCAAGGCCCACGCGGCGGGGTGTGCGACATCCTTGGAAGGCAGAGCTGCTGGGTATGGATGGTGGATGCCTCGTGGGTGGCTCGGACAACCCTGAAGCCGGAGCGCTGATTTCGGCGTACCGGTCTGCGGTGCCGACCGGCGCGAGGCAGCGCATCGTCCGCGGGGTGCCGACCCCGGTGCGCAAGGTCGTGAAGTCCTCCCTCGCCGCCGCCGACTCCGCCCGCTCCGCCACGGTGGTCTGGGCGATGGGGGGCAAGCGAAAGGCGGCCCGGCACAGTACCGCCTACAGCCTGCGGGTCGTCCGCGTCGGCCGCCGCCATATGCGTGCGCTGCTGGTCGAGGGGGCGACGGACTGGGCGGCCCGCGCCCGCAACCTGAACATCGTGGTCTCCGTTCTGGAGGCGGCGGGCGTCGACTACTTCTGCGTGCGGGGCACGAGCAGCGGGCTGCCCGCTGTCGCCGTCCCGGCCGCATCCCGCCCGCTCGTCGAGGAGCTGCTCCAGCTGGCCTTCGCGCAGGCGCCGGGCTATGTGGGACCGGCCGGCGGCAACGAGGCCCGCATGGAGCCCGGGGACGAGGAGCGGTCGTGGCGGCAGCTGCGCAAGCACAAGGTGCTGCGGGTCGCCTGGTACGTGTGCGACCCGACCCAGCAGCTGGTGTTCGGCGCGGCCTCCGGATGCGACCTCGAGGTGTGGGCGGAGCGCGACGGGGAGCTGCGGGCTCCGCGTCCCAACCGGGTCATCGACGCGGTCCCGGTGAGCGCTCCGTGCAGATCGGCGCCGCAGAGGCTCTTCAGCCCCATACCTCCCGCGTACCACACGGGGGACGCCAGAACACTGGCCGAGTTCGCCGTGCCGCTCCCCGAGGACCACCAGTTCCCCATCGACGTCGTCTACACCTGGGTCGACGACTCGGACCCGGTCTGGCGGGCGTCGCGCGACCGCGCGCGTCAGGGGTTCTCCGCGGACGGGCTGCACGAGCAGGCGGCGAACGACTCGCGGTACACCAGCCGCGACGAACTGCGCTACTCGCTGCGGTCGCTCCACCAGAACGCACCCTGGGTGCGCAACATCTATCTCGTGACGGCCGGCCAGGTCCCGTCCTGGCTCCATGCGCAGCACGCGAACCTCCGGGTGGTGGACCACCGGGAGATCTTCTCCGACGCAGCCGCCCTGCCGACGTTCAACTCGCATGCCATCGAGAGCCAGCTGCACCATATTCCGGGACTCTCCGAGTGTTTCCTCTACTTGAACGACGACGTGTTCTTCGGCCGGCCGGTGACGCCTGCGCATTTCTTCCATCCGAACGGCATCACCAAGTTCTTCACCTCGCCCGCGCTGATACCGGGCGGCGTCGTCTCCCCGGCGGACCTCCCGGTGAATGCAGCGGGTAAGAACAGTCGGTGGCTCATTGCGCAGAAATTCGGTACCGCGATCTCCCAGAAGATGAAGCACACGCCCCATGCGCTCCGCCGAAGTGTGCTGCAGGACATCGAGGAGACCTTCGCGGAGCAGCACGCCACCACTCAGCACTCGCGCTTCCGTTCCCCCGAGGACGTGCCGATCGCCTCGTCGCTGCACCACTATTTCGCGTACCACTCCGCCCGGGCCACGGTGGGGGAGATCCAGTACCGGTACATCGATCTCTCGAACGATCTGGCCGAGCGGCGCCTGAACACACTCCTCGCCAACCGGAACATGGACACCTTCTGCCTCAACGACACGGTGGAGTCCGCTGACCCGGAAGCGCAGCGGGACATGCTGAATCGTTTCCTTGAGGCGTATTTTCCGGTGCCCAGCCCTTATGAAGTCGCGGAACACGAGAACGTCCTCGAGTGGCGGGCCGAGCCCGAAAGAAGCATCCATGCCGCCAACTGATGACATTCCCTTCCTTGTCGCGCCGCCTGGGAGCGAGTTCCGCCGCACATGAATTCCTTTGACGTCACGCTGGTCGTGCCGGTCTACAACGTGGAGCAGTACCTCCAAGAGTGCCTGGATTCCATCGAGGCGCAGACGGTGTTCGAGCGCTGCGAGGTCGTGCTCGTCGACAACGGCAGTACGGACGGCTCCTACCGGCTCTGCGCGGAGTTCGCCCGTCGGCACGCCAACACCACGGTGCTGGTGCGCCGCGGCGGCGGTGCCGGAGCGGCCCGTAACCTCGGCATGGACCGGGCGACCAGCCCGCGTATCACGTTCTGCGACTCCGACGACGTGCTTCCGCCCACCGCGCTCGAACGCATGCTGGACGCCTCCCTGGCGACCGGTGCCCAGGTGGTCGTGGGCGCGATGGAGACGTTCCCCAAGCCGACCAACTGGGCCTGGAAGGACCACTTCGGAAAGGGCGACCAGACATTCGGCAGCCTTGCCGAGATGCCCGAACTGGTGCACAGCGCAAGCGCCTGCAACAAGCTCTTCGACCTTTCCTACCTGCGCTCCCATGACATCCGCTTCGCGGAAGGCGTCCATTTCGAGGACGCCTATGTCGGCGTGTCCGCGCTCGTTCTCGCCACCCGGCTCGCGCTGGTCGACGCGTGTGTCTACCGGTACCGCAAGCGTGCCGCGGGGAACTCGACCATGGACGCGATCTGGACGCGGCGGCAGAACTACTGGGACCACCTCCGGCTCGTGGAGTACCTGCACCGGCTGGGCGCGGGCCTCCCGGAATCGTCGAAAGCCGTGCTCGACCTCTTCCTGGTACGGAGCTACCAGGGCTTCGCGCTCCGGGCACCCGACCTGTTCCAGGGGGCGGAGCTGGAGGAGATCTACGCGCGGTGCCGCGCGGTCTACTGGGCCGTCCCGCCCGAGGTGGTCGTCAGGGCCACCGCCGATGCCCGTCATCGCGTGGCCTATCTGGCCTTCGTCACCGGGGACTTCGGCCTCTTCGCGGACCGGGCGGCCCGGCTGGACAAGCCCTCCGTTCGCGACGGCCGCCCCTACCTCACCGGCGGACTGCCCGACCGGCTGTCCCCGCTGGCGCAGGCCACGCCCTTCACTGCCCATCTGGAGCACGTCCGCCGGGTGCCGGGAACCGGGACGCTCCGGCTGTCCGGACGGTTCGAGATCAATGGCATGCCCATGGTCCGGCCCCTGGCGGGGCAACTCGGCCTGCGCGTCAGGGGCAGTCGCCTGAGCGTCCCCGCTGTCCAGATCCGCCGACGGGACCTGAGGAACACGCGGCCCGACATGGAATGGGGCGGCTTCACCGCCGACCTGCCCCTCGACGACCTGCGGCACGGTGTCCACGACCTGGAATTCGTCCTCGACACCGAGGGCGGCCAGGCGGTCACCCCGTGCCTGGTCGCCGCGGGCTATCTCCGCGGGGCGCGCGTCGTCGAGCACGGCGGGACACGGGTGGTGCCGCACTGGAAGGGGAAGAACCGGGCGATCCTGATGGTCTCCGGCTCGGCGGGCCGGCTCGGCCGGCGCGGCGTCCTCGGCGGCCTCCTGGCCAAGGACGCAAAGCACGTGCTGCGCCGCCGGCCGTTCTGGAAGCAGCGACTGATACGGCTGTTCACGAAGCCGCTGAAGCCACTGTTCCTCGGCCGGGACATCTGGCTGTTCGGTGAGCGGGGCGACACCGCGCAGGACAACGGCTGGCACCTGTTCCGGCACGCGCGCACCGCCGGGAAGCGGCGCGGGGCGTACTACGTCATCCGGGCCGACAGCCCCGACCGGGCCCGTCTGGCGGGGCTCGGGCATGTCGTCGCGCACAGCTCCTGGAAGCACAAGCTGCTGATGCTGCACGCGTCCGCGCTGGTCAACGCCTATGACATCGACACCTACATGCTGCCCGACGGCTGGGACCGGACCCGCTACCTCAAGCACCTGAACTGGCGTGTCGGCGCCCGTCGCGTCTTCCTCCAGCACGGTGTGACGGACAAGGACGTCAGCAAGGGCCTGCACCGCAACCGGACGGGCGTCGACCTCATCCTCGCGGTGAGCCGGCACGAGGGGCGGTTCCTGTCCGAGGAACTCGGCTACGAGGGACAGGTGGAGGTGATCGGCTTCCCCCGCTTCGACGCGCTGGTCCCCGCCCGCGGCGGGCGCACCATCCTGTTCATGCCGACGTGGCGCGCCTATCTGACCGTCGCCTCGTACAGCCGTGACGGCGGCGGACGCGAGGCGCGCCAGGCCGCCCGCGACCGGTTCCTCGCCTCCAGCTACCGGGACTTCATGGTCCGCTTCCTGAACGACCCGGAGCTGCTGGCTGCCCTGGACCGGTACGACTACACACTGGAATTCCTGCCGCACTACGAAATGCGCGCGATGGTCGGGGAGATGATGCCGGGCCAGCAACGGGTCCGGATCGTCGACCAGAACGAGGTCAGCGTGCAGGAAGCCATGCGTCGCTGCGATCTCTTCGTCACGGACTGGTCGTCCACCGCCTTCGACATCGCCTACCTCGGAACTCCGTTGGTCTATGCGCAATTCGATGCCGAGGAGTACTGGGACGGGCATTACAAGAAAGGCTATTTCGACGCCCGCCGGGACGGATTCGGACCGGTCGGTGAAACCGTCGAAGAGGTCGTGGGTGAAGTGGTCCGCTACATACAGGGCGGGTGTGTGCGGGAGACCGAGTACCTACGGCGGGCAGAGAAGTTCTTCGAGTACCGGGACCGGCAGAACAACGTGAGGGCGTCGGAAGCGATCGATCGTCTCGTCCGGGGGTTGAATCATTGATGTGGTGTGCCAGGAGGAACTATGTCCCAAGCCAACCGTGACGTGACAGTCGTCGTGCCGTTCCGCGACGTCCAGAAATTCTTCGGCGAATTTCTGGAATCGGTGGCGGCGCAGACGGCATTCGCGCGCGCCCATGTGATTCTCGTCGACAACGGCAGCAGTGACGGGTCGGTGGCGATCGCGAATGAGTTCGCCGGCCGGTACCCCAACGTCGACCTGGTCTCGCAGCCTCAGGGCCGGGCCGGTGACGCGCGCAACATGGGCATGGACATGGCCGTGACGCCGTACATCGTCTTCTGGGACGCCGACGACATCGTGCCCGAGCGGTCCCTGGAAGTGCTCCGGAACACCATCGTCAAAACCAGGGCTACGGTCGTCGTGGGCCGCGAGAAGCATGTCCCGAAGCCGGTCAAGGCGGCGTGGCACAAGTACTTCGGCAAGAACGTCAAGACGGTGGGCAGCGTCGTCGACATCCCGGACCTCATCCACTCGGCGTCCTGCTGGAACAAGATCTTCGACCTCGACCTGCTGCGCTCCCAGGGCATCCGGTTCGGAACCGGCACCGCCTTCGAGGATGCCTATGTCTCGATCCCCGCGCTGCTGATGTCGGAGCGCATCGCGCTGGTCGACGCTCCCGTCTACGAGTACCGCAGGCGCGGAGACGGCACCTCCGTCATGGACACCATCTGGGACCTCCCGCAGAACTACGCCGACCAGCTGATGATGCTCGAGTACCTCGCGGGCATGCGCCAGCAGCTCACGCCGTACCAGCAGGAGACGCTGGAGCGGTTCCTCGTCCGCAGCATGCAGGGCTTCCTGCTGAGGGCGCCGCGGGTCTTCGGCGAATCCGACTGCCGGCAGCTCTTCGAGCGCTGCCGCACGCTGTACTGGGGTATCACCTCGGAGCAGTTCGCCCGCAGCACGAACGACACCAGGCACCGCATTCCCTATCTCGCGTTGCACTTCGGAGACTTCGAGCTCTTCTACCGTCCGGCCTCCGTCCTCGGATCGGTCTTCGGCCGTGAAGGGGACCTCTACATCGACTACCCGGGGACGTCCTGGGGGCTGCCGCTCACGAAGGTCACCTCCGTTCCGGCCCGGATCGAGGGGGTCGTCGCCGGCGAGGGCGGGACGGCGGTGATCCACGGCTGCTTCTCGGTCAATGGGATCCCCGACGAACTGCTGGCCGGCCTCGAACTGCAGGTCTGGTTCGAACGGAGCGGCAAGACCCTTCCGGCGGTGAACCACGGGCAGGCCCACGACCGGCCGGGCAAGGAGGGAGCCGTCTTCAGCGTCACCGTCGACCCCCGGGAATTCCCGTCCGGCTCCTTCCCCGTGCGTCTCGTGCTCTGCACCCGGGGCAGGGACGTCTCGCGTCCCTGCGCCGTCTCCCCGTCCCTGGCCCAGCAGCCGCCCGTCAACGGGTTCCACGGCTTCACACGCATCGCGGCCGACGGCGGGAACGCCCAACTCGTCATCGAGTCCCCCCAGCACTGATCAGGGTCCGCTCCAGAAATGGGGTATTGGCAGAAAACAGGAGTCATACGTGTTCGATCCCCTCTACGCCGTCGCCGTCGTCGTCCCCATCTTCAACGTGGAGAGATACCTCCCGGAGTGCCTGGACTCACTGGCGCGCCAGACGATGTTCGACCGCTGCCAGGTGATCCTCGTCGACAACGGCAGCAGCGACAGCTCGGCCGCGATCGCGGCGGAGTTCGCCGCACAGCATCAGAACGTCTGGGCGTTCGTGCATCCGGAGGGAAAGGCAGGCGGGGCCAGGAACGCGGGAATGGACCTGGTGAGCGCCCGCTACATCACGTTCTGCGACTCCGACGACGTACTGCCCGAGGACGCCCTGGAAACCATGTGGCGCACCGCGGTCAAGGAGGGCGTGCCGCTCACCATCGGACGGATGGAGACGTTCCCGGAGGAGACCAACTGGCCCTGGCTCCGCTACTTCGGGAAGCATGTCCAGGTGCACCCCGGGATCGAGAACATCCCGGAGATGATCCACGGCGGAAGCGCCTGTCACAAGCTCTTCGACGTCGAGTTCATCCGCGCGAACAACATCCGGTTCCGTGAGGGCGTGCACTTCGAGGACGCGTTCTTCTCGGTCCCCGCCATGCTGCTCGCGGACCGCATCGCGATGGTGCCCACCACTGTCTACCGGTACCGCAAGCGCGCCGCCGAGGACTCCACGATGGACAAGCTGTGGGAGCGCACGGAGAACTACTGGGACCACCTCCTGCTGGAGGAGTACCTGATGACGCTCCGCCGCCGCCTCTCCGGCCACCGGCAGGAGGTCCTCAACCGGTTCCTGGTGCGCAGCTACCAGGGTTTCGCCCTGCGCGCGCCGCAGGTCCTGCCCGAGGACGAACTGTTCCGGCTCTTCGAGCGGGCCCGCGCCGTCTACACCCAGATGACGCCCGACGCGGTCCTGGCCTCCACCCACGACACCCGCCACCGGGTGCCGTTCCTGGCGATGTACATGAACTGGTACAAGCTCTTCGCTCACCCGGAGCAGGCGATCAGCGGTGTGTACGGGCGAGGCGGAGACCTCTACCTCGACGTCGCGGTGCCGAGCGCGCTGCTCCCGCTGACGAAGATCTCCTCCACCAGCGTGCACGTGGAACGGATCCAGGCGGACGCCGCGTCCGGCGGGATCGTCGTGGCCGGCCGGTTCGTGCTCAACGGACTCCCCATGAGCGAGCCCATGCGCAACCCCCTGCAGCTGTGGGTGGAGAAGAGCGGCCAGATGGTTCCCGCGCGGCAGGTGTGGCGCAGTGACCTGCTGGCGACGCGAGACGATCTCGCCTGGGGCGGATTCGAGGCGGTCGTCCCGGTAGGCGCCGTCAAGAACGGTGAGTTCCCGCTGAAGCTGGTGTTCTGCACCTCCGGCCGTGATGTCTCACGCCCGTGCATGACCACCACCGCGATGCTGCGCAGCGCCCGTCCCATGAAGGTCGCCGACCACTGGGTCCTTCCGCTGTCGAAGGGCAAGGACAACGCGGTGCTGCTCGTGCGGGAGGCGCAGGGCCGGGACGGCGACAAGGCCTGGGAGGAGTTCCTCGAGGGCCTGGACCAGGAGCAGAAGAAGCGCAAGGCGCCCTTCTGGCGTGCCCGCGCCATCCGGCGGGCCACGCTGGCGTTCTTCCGCCGCAAGGAGATCTGGCTGATCGGCGAGCGCAGGGACACCGCACAGGACAACAGCCTGCACTTGTTCACGTATCTGCGTCAGCACGAGCGCCGCCGCAAGGCCTACTACATCATCGAGAAGGGCAGCGCGGACCGGGCCAAGCTGAAGCGCCTCGGCAACGTGGTGGCGCACAGCTCCTGGAAGCACAAGCTGCTCATGCTGCACGCGTCGCTGCTCATCAACGCCTACGACATCGACTCGTACATGCTCCCCGACGGCTGGGACCGCACGAAGTACCTCAAGCACCTCAACTGGCGGGTGGGGGCCCGGCGGGTCTTCCTCCAGCACGGGGTCACCGACGAGGACGGCAGCAAGGCCCTGCACCGCAACCGGACCGGTGTGGACCTGGTGTTCGCGACCAGCGACCGGGAGGCCCGGTACTTCTCCGAGCACATGCACTACGGAGACCAGGCCAAGGCGTTGGGCTTCCCGCGCTTCGACGCACTGCAGCCGGACCGCGGGCGACGGCGTGTCCTGCTGATGCCCACCTGGCGCAAGTACCTGACGATCCCTTCGTACCTCCAGCAGGACGGTGCCGACCAGAACGCGGTCGACGAGATCTTCCGGGAGTCGACCTACCGGGAGTTCATGGTGCAGCTGCTGCGTCACCCGAAGCTGATGGAGGCGCTGGAGCACTACGACTACGTGCTCGACTTCCTTCCGCACTACGAGATGCGGAACATGATCGACGGGGTCGTCCCGGACCATCCCCGGGTGCAGCGCCTGGACCAGACGAAGGTCAGCGTCCAGACGGCCCTGCGTCAGTGCGACCTGTTCATCACCGACTGGTCCTCGGTCCACTTCGACATGGCCTATCTCGGCACGCCGCTCGTCTATGCCCGGTTCGACCCGGACGAGTACTGGGCGAAGCACGCGAGGAAGGGGTACTTCGAGGCCGCGTACGACGGGTTCGGACCGGTGTGCGGCAACGTCGAGGAAGTGGTGACCGAAGTGATCCGCTACCTCGGCAACGGTTGTGTGCGCGAACCGGAGTACGACTACCGCGCCCGTGCGTTCTTCGCCTTCGAGGACCGCGACAACTGCGCCCGCGCGACGGCCGCGATCGCGGAGCTCGCGGCGTCGGACGTGTAAGCCCCCACCTCACCGGCCGCGGCGCAGCGTCACCGAATCGATCAGGGCAGGATGGTCGGAGCAGAGACGCACGCCGCGGCACGACGTCGGTCCGTGAGCGAGTCCGCCGCGTACGCCCGGCTGATCTGTCTGGCGCGACCTCCAGGGCAGCGGTACGTGGTGAACTCGCTGCGGCGGCAGGGGCCCCGGCCCGGGGGCGGCGCTCCGCTGCCAACTGGACGCTGTGGCACGTTGCTCAAAAAAGAGAGAGGCGTGGGGGACTGCGCGATCAGCCATAGCCGATCCGCAGTCGCCCCACGCCCCTCAGGCGTCTGAACAGACCGCTACGCGGGCACGCTCGCCACGCCCGGAGCCAGGAACGGCTTGCCGTTCACGCGCTGGGAGACACCCTCGCGGTCCAGGTACGGCGTGATGCCGCCCAGGTGGAAGGGCCAGCCGGCGCCCGTGATCAGGCAGAGGTCGATGTCCTGGGCCTCGGCCACGACACCCTCCTCGAGCATCAGGCCGATCTCCTGCGCGACGGCGTCCAGGACGCGGTCGCGGACCTGCTCCTCCGTCAGGACGGTGTCGCCCTGCTTGAGGAGGGCGGCGACCTCCGGGTCCAGCTCCGGCTTGCCGGAGTCGTAGACGTAGAAGCCGCGCTTGCCGGCCTTGACGACCGCGGCCAGGTTCTCGGAGACCTTGAAGCGCTCCGGGAAGGCGCGGTTCAGGGTCTCGGAGACGTGGAGGCCGATGGCCGGGCCGACGAGCTCCAGCAGGACCAGCGGCGACATCGGCAGGCCGAGCGGCTCGATGGCCTTCTCGGCGGTGGCCACCGGGGTGCCCTCGTCGATGACGTTCTGGATCTCGCCCATGAAGCGGGTCAGGATGCGGTTCACGACGAACGCCGGGGCGTCCTTGGTGAGCACCGCGGTCTTCTTCAGCTTCTTCGCGACACCGAACGCGGTGGCCAGCGAAGCGTCGTCCGTCTTCTCACCGCGGACGATCTCCAGCAGCGGCAGCACCGCGACCGGGTTGAAGAAGTGGAAGCCGACGACCCTCTCGGGGTGCTTCAGCTGCGACGCCATCTCGGAGACCGACAGCGAGGAGGTGTTGGTGGCGAGGATCGCGTGCGCCGGGGCGACCGCCTCGACCTCCGCGAACACCTTCTGCTTGACGCTCATCTCCTCGAACACGGCCTCGATGACGAAGTCCGCGTCCGCGAAGCCCTCGGCCTTGTCGAGCACACCCGTCACCAGGGCCTTGAGGCGGTTGGCCTTGTCCTGGTTGATGCGGCCCTTGCCGAGCAGCTTCTCGATCTCGGCGTGGACGTAGCCCACGCCCTTGTCGATGCGCTCCTGGTCGATGTCGGTCAGGACGACCGGCACCTCGAGGCGGCGCAGGAACAGCAGCGCCAGCTGCGAGGCCATCAGACCGGCGCCGACGACGCCGACCTTGGTGACCGGGCGGGCCAGGCTCTTGTCCGGCGCGCCGGCCGGGCGCTTGCCGCGCTTCTGGACCAGGTTGAAGGCGTAGATGCCGGAGCGCAGTTCGCCGCCCATGATGAGGTCGGCCAGGGCCTGGTCCTCGGCGTCGAAGCCCTTCTGCAGGTCGCCGTCCTTGGACGCCTCGATGATGTCGAGGGCGCGGTACGCGGCGGGGGCCGCGCCGTGCACCTTGGAGTCGGCGACGAACCGGCCCTTGGCGACGGCCTGGTCCCAGGCCTCGCCGCGGTCGATCGCGGGACGCTCCACGGCGATCTCGCCCTTGAGGACGGACGCCGTCCAGACGAGGGACTGCTCCAGGAAGTCCGCGCCTTCGAAGATCGCGTCGGCGATGCCGAGTTCGAAGACCTGGGCGCCCTTGAGCTGCTTGTTCTGGCTGAGCGAGTTCTCGATGATGACCGAGACCGCGCGCTCGGCGCCGATCAGGTTCGGCAGGATCGTGCAGCCGCCCCAGCCGGGGACGAGACCGAGGAAGACCTCGGGCAGCGAGAAGGCCGGGATCGCCTTGGAGACGGTGCGGTACGAGCAGTGCAGACCGACCTCGACGCCGCCGCCCATGGCCGCGCCGTTGTAGTACGCGAAGGTCGGGACCGCGAGGGCGGAGAGACGCTTGAAGACGTCGTGGCCGCCCTTGCCGATGGCGAGCGCGTCGGAGTGCTCCTTGAGCAGCTCCACGCCCTTGAGGTCCGCGCCGACGGCGAAGATGAACGGCTTGCCGGTGACGCCGACGCCGACGATGTCGCCGTTCGCCGCCTCCGCCTCGACCTGGTCGATCGCGGTGTTCAGATTCGCGAGCGACTGCGGGCCGAAGGTGGTCGGCTTGGTGTGGTCCAGGCCGTTGTCCAGCGTGATGAGCGCGAAGCGCCCGGCGCCGGCGGGGAGGTCGAGGTGGCGTACGTGCGCCTGCGTGACGACCTCGTCGGGGAACAGCTCGGCCGCGCCCTTCAGAAGTTCAGCGGTGGTGCTCACTTGTCGCCTCCGGCGTCCTTGTGGTGCGGGTTCTCCCAGATGACCGTGGCGCCCATGCCGAAGCCGACGCACATCGTGGTGAGGCCGTAGCGGACCTCCGGCTGCTCCTCGAACTGGCGGGCCAGCTGCGTCATCAGACGCACACCGGAGGAGGCCAGCGGGTGGCCGTACGCGATCGCGCCGCCGTACTGGTTGACGCGCGCGTCGTCGTCGGCGATGCCGTAGTGCTCGAGGAACGCCAGCACCTGGACGGCGAAGGCCTCGTTGATCTCGAAGAGGTTGATGTCCTCGATCGACAGGCCGGCCTTGGCGAGGGCCTTCTCGGTCGCGGGGATCGGGCCGTAGCCCATGACCTCCGGCTCGACACCGGCGAAGGCGTACGAGACGAGACGCATCTTGACCGGGAGGTTGTTCTCGCGGGCGAACTCCTCGGATGCGATGATCGAGGCGGTGGCGCCGTCGTTCAGGCCCGCGGCGTTGCCGGCGGTGACGCGGCCGTGGACGCGGAACGGCGTCTTCAGGCCCGCGAGGGACTCGAGCGTGGTGCCCGGGCGCATCGGCTCGTCGGCGGTGACGAGGCCCCAGCCGGTCTCGCCGGCCTCGGGGTTGGTGCGGCGGACGGAGACCGGCACCAGGTCCTGCTGGATCTTGCCGTTGGCGTACGCCTTGGCGGCCTTCTCCTGCGAACGCACGGCGTACTCGTCGGCGCGCTGCTTGGTGATCTGCGGGTACCGGTCGTGCAGGTTCTCCGCGGTCATGCCCATGAAGAGGGCGGACTCGTCGACGAGCTTCTCGCTGACGAAGCGCGGGTTCGGGTCGACGCCCTCGCCCATGGGGTGGCGGCCCATGTGCTCGACACCACCGGCGATGACGGCGTCGTACGCGCCGAACGCGATGGAACCGGCGACGCTCGTCACGGCGGTGAGCGCACCGGCGCACATCCGGTCGATGGAGTAGCCGGGCACGGACTGCGGCAGCCCGGCGAGGATGCCGGCGGTACGGCCGAGGGTCAGACCCTGGTCACCGATCTGCGTGGTCGCGGCGATGGCGACCTCGTCGATCTTCGCGGGGTCGAGGGCCGGGTTGCGGCGCAGCAGCTCCCGGATGGCCTTCACGACGAGATCGTCGGCGCGGGTCTCGTGGTAGATGCCCTTCGGGCCCGCCTTGCCGAACGGGGTGCGGACGCCGTCGACGAAGACGACGTCCCTGACGGTACGAGGCACGATGGCTCTCCTCCAGGGTGCGGGGTTGCACTGCTGCGGGCGCACGCTGAGCGTGCGCTTGCTCGCCCCATGCTACTTGTGGGTAACCAAGCTGCCCACCCCCTGGGCCGGGAGCGGTGAAGGTCACACGTCGCAGGCGGCTGCGCGGAGCCCTTCCCCGCCCCGGCCAGGCGCGAAACGCCCCGTCCCGGCGGTCGCTCAGTGCGTCGGGGTCACGAACTCCGGCTGGTCCAGCACGCGCAGCCAGCTCCCGTCCGGCTGGCGGCGGGCGACCTGCGCCCGGGCCCCGGCACCGTCCGACGGCGGGGTGGACGTCAGTGCGAGGTCCCCGCTGATCAGTGTGGGCAGCGGCGCCTCGGGGCGGAACGTGGGCGCGTCCGCCAGCACCTTCTCCCACAGGGCCCTGATCGCTTCGCGGCCCACGGTCTGCCGGCCCGGAGGAAAGGCCAGCACCGCGTCCTCCTCGTACAGCGCGGCCACCCCGGCCGCGTCGCCCGCGTTGGAACGTTCGACGAACAGGCGGGTGATGTCCTCGGGGTGCAGGGCCTTCTCGTACTCGGTCATCGCTGCTCCAGGCTGATCCGGCTTCGGTCCTTCAAGGGTCGGCCCGGCACGATCAGAAGTCCAACAGATGGTTTCGATGGGAACTAGCATTCCTGGTTATGGAACTCAGGCAGCTCGCATACTTCGTCGCGGTCGCCGAGGAGCGGAACTTCACCCGCGCCGCCGCACGGATGCACATCAGCCAGTCCGGCGTCAGCGCCCAGATCCGCCGCCTCGAGACCGAGGTCGGCGCCGAGTTGTTCGACCGGACGGCCCGCAGCGTCACGCTCACCCCGGCCGGGGAGGCGGCACTCGGGCACGCAAGGGCAGCACTGGAGGCAGCCGGTGCCGTCGGCCGGGCGGTGGGAGAGCTGACCGGCCTGATCCGTGGCCGGCTGACGGTCGGCATGGTGGCGGGGTGCACCGTCACCCCGTTCTTCGACGGACTCGCCGCCTTCCACCGGGCGCACCCGGGCGTGGAACTGCGTCTGCTGGAGGACAACTCGGACCGGCTGATCGAGGCCGTACGCGCGGGCGGCGTGGATCTGGCGCTCGTCGGGACCGCGGCCCCGGCGGTCGAAGGCCTCGACACATGGACGGTGATCAGCGAGCGGCTCGTCGTCGCCGTCCCCCATGACCACGCTCTCGCGCAGTGCCGCCGGGTCACACTGCGGGAGGCGGCGGCCCACCCGCTCGTCTGCATGCCGCCGGGCACCGGCCTGCGCACACTGCTCGACAGCGCCTGCGCGGAGCGGGGGATCGAGCCTCGGATCGCGCTCCAGGCGAGCGCCGCGGACGCCGTCGCGGACCTCGCCCGGCGGGGACTCGGTGTCGCGGTGCTGAGCGAATCCATGGCCGCCGGGTATCAGGACGGACTGACCGCCCGGCTCATCGACGACGTCCGGACATGCGCGCAGCTCGCGCTGGTCCGGCGGCGGACGGACAACCCCGCGGTGCGGGCGCTGAGCGCCCACTGCCGCGGGGCCTTCACCGGGGCGGCGGGCCCCGCCGCGGTGGACGCGGCCGCTACGCCGGGCGGGCCGTGATCGCCCCTGCCAGCAGCGGCGCGACGAGCTGCCGCTGCCACTCACGCGCGCCGAGAGACTCCAGCATGTCGGCCACCGTCGTGACCGTGACCGTCGCGGGCGGCTCCCAGCACACCCGCCGGACGGTGTCCGGCGTGATCAGGTTCTCCTGCGGCATGTTCAGTTCCTCCGCCAGCGCGGAGACCGCCGCGCGCGCGGCGGACAGGCGGGCGGCGGCGGCCGGGTCCTTGTCGGCCCACGACCGTGGCGGTGGGGGACCGTTCAGCGGCTGGCCGGGCTGCGGGAGCTCGGAGTCGGGCAGAGCCTTGGCCCGGTCGACCGCGGCCTGCCACTGCTCGAGCTGACGCCGGCCCATCCGGTGCCCGAAGCCGGGCAGCGCGGTGAGGGCGTGCACGTTCGCCGGCAGGGCGAGCGCGGCCTCGACGATCGCCGCGTCGCCGAGCACCTTGCCGGGAGACACGTCCCGGCGCTGGGCGACCCGGTCGCGCACGGTCCACATCTCCCGTACGACCGCCATCTGGCGGCGGCGGCGCACCTTGTGCATCCCCGACGTACGGCGCCAGGGATCGCGGCGCGGCGGCGGGGGCGGGGCGGAGGCGATCGCGTCGAACTCCTGGTGGGCCCAGTCGAGCTTGCCCTGCCGGTCCAGTTCCTTCTCCAGCGCGTCGCGCAGGTCGACCAGCAGCTCCACGTCGAGGGCCGCGTACCGCAGCCACGGCTCGGGCAGGGGCCGGGTGGACCAGTCGACGGCGGAGTGGCCCTTCTCCAGGGCGTAGCCGAGGACGCCCTCGACCATCGCGCCGAGCCCCACCCGCGGAAAGCCGCCGAGCCGCCCGGCCAGCTCCGTGTCGAAGATCCGCGCGGGGACCATGCCTATTTCCCGCAGGCACGGAAGGTCCTGGGTGGCGGCGTGCAGGATCCACTCCGTGTCGGCGAGCGCGTCGCCGAGCGCGGAGAGGTCGGGGCAGCCGACCGGGTCGACGAGCGCGGTGCCGGCGCCCTCGCGGCGCAGCTGCACGAGGTACGCGCGCTGTCCGTAGCGGTAGCCGGACGCGCGCTCCGCGTCGACGGCCACGGGGCCGGTGCCCGCGGCGAAGGCGGCGATCACCTCGGCCAGCGCGGCCTCGTCGGCGACCACCGGGGGAATGCCTTCAC
Organism: Streptomyces sp. NPDC054847; assembly: GCF_053610925.1. Classification (NCBI taxonomy): domain Bacteria; kingdom Bacillati; phylum Actinomycetota; class Actinomycetes; order Kitasatosporales; family Streptomycetaceae; genus Streptomyces; species Streptomyces sp. NPDC054847. Next base: position 19,186 of record NZ_JBSGZJ010000090.1, read on the forward strand.
AGGGCTCCAGCAACGGGATCGGCAGCCCTGCGGCAGGGACCTCGTCGTCCGAGGGGGCGCCCCCGGTGGTATGCAGTGTCGTCTCTGCTGCGGTCTCTTGGGCGTCGGTCACGTGTCAAGGGTATCTGTGAACGGAAGGCGCCCGTCGACGGAACGTTCCGTCGACGGGCGGTGGGGGCGAGAAGTGGTCAGTGGATGATTCCGGTACGGAGGGCCACGG
>NZ_JBSGZJ010000091.1:0-19343 GCF_053610925.1 Streptomyces sp. NPDC054847
GACCCGTACCGCGCTCCGCGCGGTGCCCTCAAGCGCCGGGCGGGCTTGAAATGCCCGCCCGTCACCCCGGCGAGTCGGGCTCCGCCGGGACCTGTACCGCGCTGCGCGCGCGGTCTTCAGTCGTCGGGCGGCCTGGAAATGCCCCCGCCCGTCGCCCCGGGCTTGTCGGGCTCCGCCGGGACCTGTATCGGGCTGCGTGCGCGGTCTTCAGTCGTCGGGCGGCCTGGAAATGCCCCCGCCCGTCGCCCGGACTTGTCGGGCTCCGCCGGGACCTGTACCGCGCTCCGCGCGGTGCCCTCAAGCGCCGGGTGGGCTGGAAATGCCCCGCCCGTCACCCCGGCGAGTCGGGCTCCGCCCGGACCTGTACCGCGCCGCGTGCGCGGTCTTCAGTCGTCGGGCGGCCTCGAAACGCCCCCGCCCGTCACCCCGGCTTGCCCACCAGCTCCCGCAGGATGTCCTCCATCGTGACCAGGCCCTCCGGCCGGCCGTTCTCGTCGAGGACGGCCGCCAGGTGCGTACGGCTCCGGCGCATCGCCGTGAGGACGTCGTCGAGCGGGGTCGTCGCCCGGACCCGGGCGATCGGCCGCATCGCCGACACGGGGAACGCCGTGTTCCTCGGCGCCGCGTCCAGGGCGTCCTTCACATGGAGGTAGCCGAGGATGCGCCGTCCCGCGTCCACCACGGGGAAGCGGGAGAAGCCCGACTCCGCGGACAGTCGCTCCAGTTGTTCCGGCGTCGTACCGGCCTGGGCGTACACCACGCGCTCGATGGGCATCACCACGTCGCGCACGGGCCGGCGGCCGAGTTCGAGCGCGTCCCGCAGCCGTTCCGCGGAGCGGTCGTCGAGCAGGCCGGCCTCGCCGGCGTCCTGCACCAGGTTCGCCAGCTCGTCGTCGGAGAACGTGGCGGTCACCTCGTTCTTCGTCTCGACACGCAGCAGCTTGAGCAGGCTGTTCGCGAAGGCGTTGACCATGACGATGACCGGGTGCAGGCCGCGCGCGAGCGTGACCAGCGGCGGGCCCAGCCACAGCGCGCTGCGCACCGGCTCCGCGAGCGCGATGTTCTTCGGCACCATCTCGCCGAGCAGCATGTGGAGGTACGTCGCGAGCGAGAGGGCGATGACGAACGAGATCGGGTGGACCGCACCGTGCGGCACGCCCACCGCGTCGAAGACCGGCTCGAGCAGGTGCGCCATGGCCGGCTCGGCGACGATGCCGAGGACCAGCGTGCACAGCGTGATGCCCAGCTGGGCGGCGGCCATCAGGTCCGAGACGTGCTGGAGACCCCACAGGACGCTGCGGGCCCGGCGGTTGCCGGCCTGTGCCTCAGGTTCGATCTGACTGCGGCGGACGGAGATCAGCGCGAACTCGGCGCCGACGAAGAAGGCGTTGGCGACCAGGGTCAGGAAGCCGATGAAGAGCTGGATCGCGATCATCGTCCGGCCTCCTGGATCTCGTCGGCCCCTTCCGCGGCGATCGGCGGCGCGTGCATCAGCACCCGCGCCGCCCGCCGTCCGGACGCGTCGACGACATCGAGCTGCCATCCGTCCATGTCGATGCGGTCGCCTTCGGCCGGGATGCGTCCCAGCTCGGTGGCGACGACTCCGGCGAGCGTCTCGTACGGACCGTCGGGCACCTGGAGGCCGATGGCCGCCAGCTGGTCGGTGCGCGCGGCGCCGTCGGCGGACCACAGGATCCGTCCGTCGGCGTCCTCGCCCGCGGGGGCCAGGTCTGGCGTCTCGTGCGGGTCGTGCTCGTCGCGGACCTCGCCGACGACCTCCTCCACGATGTCCTCCATCGTCACGACACCGGCCGTGCCGCCGTACTCGTCGATGACGACGGCCATGGTGGACCTGCCCTGGAGCCGGTCGAGCAGCCGGTCGACGGTCAGTGACTCGGGCACGAGTACCGGTTCCCGCAGCAGTTCGGAGACGCGCAGCCGCCGGCGGTGTTCCGCGGGCACGGCCAGGACGTCCTTGATGTGGGCGATACCGACCACGGTGTCGAGGCTGCCCCGGTAGACGGGGAAGCGGGACAGGCCGGTGGCCCGGGTCGCGTTGGCGACGTCCTCGGCCGTGGCCTGCGCCTCCAGAGCCGTGACCTGTACCCGGGGGGTCATCACGTTCTCCGCGGTGAGTTCGCCGAGGCCGAGGGTGCGGACGAACAGCTCCGCGGTGTCCGCCTCGAGCGCGCCCTCCTTGGCCGAGTGGCGGGCCAGGGCGACGAGCTCCTTGGGGCTGCGGGCGGAGGCCAGCTCCTCCGTCGGCTCCATGCCCAGCCGCGTCACCATGCGGTTGGCGGTGTTGTTGAGATGGGAGATCAGGGGCCGGAACGCGGCGGTGAAGATCCGCTGCGGCGTAGCGACCACCTTGGCGACGGCCAGGGGTGAGGAGATGGCCCAGTTCTTCGGGACGAGCTCGCCGACGACCATCAGGACGACGGTCGACAGGGCCGTGCCGATGACCAGCGCGACGGACGACGCCACGGAAGGGGAGAGGCCGAGGTCCTCGACCGGTCCGCGGATGAGCGCGGCGATCGACGGCTCGGCGAGCATGCCGACGACCAGGTTGGTGACCGTGATGCCGAGCTGTGCGCCGGAGAGCTGGAACGTGAGGCTGCGGGCGGCCTTGAGCGCGCCGGCCGCGCCTCGTTCCCCGCGCTCCGCCGCTCGTTCGAGATCGCTGCGCTCGACCGTCGTGAGCGAGAACTCTGCCGCGACGAAGGCTCCGCATGCGACGGAGAGCAGCACGGCCACGGCGAGCAGAAGCACTTCGGTCATCGGTTCACCTCCATCCCATGATCCGGCAGGGGGAGAAGGTTTGCGCGATGTCGGCTACTAGGAGGCTCGCCCATGGGCGGACGCTCACACCTTTCGTACGGGAGTGGACAGTGCGCCCATGGTAAAGGACGGGCAAAAGCGTGGAGGCGGGCGGTGGAGGTCAGCTGAACGGTTTGACCCAGCGGCGCCAGTGGTCCTCGCGTATGTACCCGGCGGAGGTCCACGCCCGGTGAGCCTGCTCGTTGGCCTCGAGGACCATCGCGTCCCCGCGGCGGCCGCCCACCGCGGCGAACCGCTTCTCCGCCGCGTCGAGCAGGGCGGTCGAGATGCCGCGCCGGCGGTGGGAGGGCAGCACGGCCAGCCGGTACAGGGAGCAGCGCCAGCCGTCGTAGCCTGCGATGACGGAGCCCACGAGCACGCCGTCCGACTCGGCGAGGATGAGCGCCTCGGGGTCACGGTCGATGAGCCGCGTGACGCCGTCCACGTCGTCCGTGATGCTCGTGCCCTCCGCGGCCTCCTTCCAGAAGGCCAGCACGGCCTCGGCCTCGTCGGGAGCGGCGTTGCGTATGAGCAGGTCGGTCATGGCGGTGAGCCAAGCACGCCCGCGACCGGCACCGCCACCGTCTTTCCGCGCTGTGAGACGGGATACGGCGGGGCCGCCCTTGCACTGCTAGCACCTTCGCGCTAGCTTCGAGGTGTGGCGAAGACACAGTTGAACGTACGCGTGGACGAGTCCACCGCGGAGACCGCCCGCCAGCGGGCGATGCAGCGCGGCGTGAGCGTGAACCGCTACATCGAGGAGCTCGTCAAACAGGACGCCGGCGAAGCGGGACGCACGTTCGTCGACGCGGCGGCCGACTTCATGAAGCAGTACGAGTCGGTCTTCGCCGAGGAGTTCGGCGACAAGCGTTGAGCCTGCGGATCGACCTTGCCTGGCTGCTCATGGTCGCGGAGCACAAGATGCCCGGCGACCCCCAGGTCACCGACTGGGGCGCGCTCGTCGCCGCCGTCAGCCGTCACGAGGCGGAGATATTCGGTGTCCCCGTATACAGCGACCCGGCCTCCCGGGCCGCCGCGTTGCTGCAACTGCTGCTGCACGTACCGGCGCTGGAGCGTTCCAACGCCATGTTCGCCTCGGCCGTCGCCTACGGCTACCTCGTCGCCTGCGGACTGAAGGTCGTCACCTCGCCCGAGCAGGTACGCGATCTGGCCCGCCTGGTGAAGGACGGCAGCGCGGACATCGGGCGCATCGCGGAGGAACTGCGGAGCTGGAGCGAGTGAGCGGTGCGGCTCTCCGACTCCCGGAGGGGCCGGCCACCCGGCCCCGGCGCGACCGGGCGCCCGGAAAGAGAACCGGCCCCCGTCGTGGCGGCTACCGGTCCATGACCGGGCGGCGGGCGACGCCCAGCACGCACGGCGACGTCGGCAACTGCGGTCCGTGGTCCGGCACCCGGAACCGCCGGTAGGGCCCGAGCTCGAAGCCCGCCTCCTCGATGGCGGCGATCGTGTCCCGCGCCGTGTGGCACCCGCCGAACAGCAGCGGCCACACCGTGCGGTCCAGGACCCGCTGAGTGGTCGCCAGGCCCCGGCCCTCCGCCCGCCCGTGCTCGAAGAACCGCAGCTCCGCGCCGGGCCGCAGGACCCGCTTGATCTCCGCCAGCGCCCTCGGCAGGTCCCGTACGGTGCACAGCACCAGCGACGCGACCGCCGCGTCGAAGCCCTCGCTCTTGACCGGCAGGGCCTCGGCCGCGCCGGGCGCCACGTCCACCGGGACCTCGGCGCGCAGGGCCGCCTCCGTGGCCAGCTTCCGCAGCGAGCGCTCCGGTTCGATGGCCACCACTTCGGAGACGGTGGCCGGATAGTGGGAGAAGTTCAGACCGTTGCCCGCGCCGATCTCGATCACCCGGCCGGACAGCCCGCGCAGCAGCTCCGCACGGTAGGCGGCGATGCCGCCCTTGAGGTCGGCCGTCACGCTCATCTTCGCGTAGAAGCGGGCGAAGAGAGGATGGTGGACGGCGTCCCGCGGGACGTTCTTACCGCGCTGGAGCGGGACCATAGGGGCCTCCTTCGGAGACGGGCCGGTCCCCGTCATTCTCCCCCGCTGTGCGCGGCTCAGCCGTCCGTGCCCGCCACGAAGCAGAATTCGTTGCCCTCCGGGTCGCGCATGACGAGGAAGCGACCGTGGTCGTCGGTCACGATCGCCCCGACCCGCTCCGCCCCCAGGCGGACCGCCTCGTCCGCCGCCGCGTCGATGTCACCGGCGTCCAGGTCCAGGTGAAGGCGGTTCTTGACCGTCTTGCCCTCCGGCACCTGCTGAAAGGCGACGCGCACGAACTCCGGCGGATCGACGTACGACCAGTCGTCGGAGCGGTCCACCGGATCGCCGCCGAGGAGCGCGGCCCAGAAGCGCACCAGCCGGGCGGGGTCGTGGCAGTCGAAGACGATCTCGTCGATCTTTGCGCGCATGCGCGTCAGCCTACGGCGGCGGTGAACGCCCCCGCATCCCACCGGCCGCCGAGGCGTGGCGTCAGCCAGGTCGCCGCCAGCGCCCTGAAATCGGCGGGAGCGAGCGCGCCGGCGCCCTCCGGTACCGCCCCGAGCAGCGGTGCCCCGGCGGCCTCCGGAAGGTCCGCCAGATTGCAGCGCGCCGCCAGATCGGGTGTGCGCGGCCAGCTCCCGACCACCACGCCCAACTGCTCCAGGCCGCGTGCGCGCAGAGCCTCCGCCGTGAGCGCCGTCATGTTCAGCGTGCCGAGGCCGGCCGGGGCGACCACGAGCACGGGCGCGCCCAGCTCGGCGGCAGCGTCCGCCAGCGTGGCGCCGTCGTCGTCGAGCCGTACGAGCAGGCCGCCCGCGCCCTCCACCAGTACCAGGTCGTGCTCGGCCGCCAGCTTCTCGGCGGCCTCCGCCACGTCCTTGGGCCGCACCGGTGCGAGCCCCGCCCGCCGGGCGGCGGTGGCCGGCGCCAACGGCTCGGGGAACCGAGCCAGTTCGGCACAGGTCACGTCGCCGGCGAGCCGCCGTACCACAGCGACGTCGCCGTCCTGTTCCGCCGCCAGCCCCGTCTGCGCGGGCTTCAGGACGGCGACGGACAGCCCCCCGGCCAGAGCCACCGCGGCGACCGCCGCCGTGACGACGGTCTTGCCGATCTCGGTGCCGGTGCCGGTCACCACGATCACTGCCATGTGCCTGTGTGTCCTTCGTTCGTTCCGGTGTCCGCTGCGTCGTTCCGCGGCGGGCGGCCTCAGCCCGCCGCTGCCGCCGCACGCACCGCGCGGCACACGCGGGCGAGGTCCTCGTCGTCCGTCACGTAGGGCGGCATCGTGTAGACGAGGTCGCGGAAGGGCCGCAGCCAGACCCCTTCCCGGACGGCCGCCGCCGTGGCCGCGGCCATGTCGACATCGTGGTCCAGCTGTACGACGCCGATGCCGCCGAGCACCCGGACGTCCTTGACCCCGGGCAGGTCCGCGGCCTCCGCGAGACCGTCGCGCAGCCCCGTCTCCAGGCGGCGGACCTCCCCCTGCCAGTCCTGCCCGAGCAGCAGGTCGATCGAGGCGCAGGCGACGGCGGAGGCCAGCGGGTTGCCCATGAACGTGGGGCCGTGGGCGAGCACCGGGACCTCGCCCCGCGAGATGCCCTCGGCCACCTGCGAGGTGCACAGCGTCGCCGCCATCGTCAGATAGCCGCCGGTCAGCGCCTTGCCCAGGCACATCACGTCCGGTGCGACGCCCGCGTGCCCGGCCGCGAACAGCGTGCCCGTACGCCCGAACCCGGTCGCGATCTCGTCGAACACGAGCAGGACGCCGTACTCGTCGCAGGCCTCTCGCAGGACGCGCAGATACTCGGGGGAGTGGAACCGCATGCCGCCCGCGCCCTGCACGACCGGCTCGACGATCACCGCCGCCAGCTCGTCCGCGTGCCGGGCGATCAGCTCCCGCAGACCCCGCGCGTACGCCTCCTCGTAGTCGGCGGGAGGCGCGTCGGCGAAGAGCTGCCGCGGCAGCACCCCCTGCCACAGCTCGTGCATCCCGCCTTCGGGATCGCACACCGACATCGGCTGCCAGGTGTCGCCGTGGTAGCCGCCGCGCCAGGTCAGCAGCCGCTGCTTGGCGGGGCGGCCCAGCGAACGCCAGTACTGGAGGCACATCTTCACGGCGACCTCCACGGACACGGAGCCCGAGTCGCAGAGGAAGACGTGCCGCAGCGGCTCCGGGGTGATCTCCACCAGCCGGGCCGCGAGCCGCACGGCGGGCTCATGGGTGAGCCCGCCGAACATCACATGGCTCATCCGCCCCAGCTGCGCGGTCGCCGCCTCGTTCAGGACCGGGTGGTTGTACCCGTGGACGGCCGACCACCACGAGGACATGCCGTCGACCAACTCGCGCTGTCCATGCACCTCTTCGGCGAGCCGCAGCCGTACGCCGGACGCGGACTCGACGACCAGCGGATCGCTGCGGCCCGGCATCGGGCCGTACGGGTGCCAGACGTGCGCCCGGTCCAGCGCGCGGAGCTCGTCGGGGCCGAACTCAGGCATTGGGCGCGAGGTCCGTCCCGGCTCCCCGGCGGCGCACCGCCACCAGATCCGTACGCGCCGTCGACGCCTCGCCCGACGCGGCCGCGGTCGTCGCCGCCTCCGCCGCCTCCGAGGCGCACCCGCCCTGGTCCCCGTCGCCGCACACCGAGCCGCAGCCGCCGCCGGCCGCACGGTGGTCGGGCAGCGTCGTCGTGTCCGTGCCCTCCACCTCGAAACCGGCGTCCGCGATCATCTCGAGGTCGGTCTTGCCCGCCTGGCCCTCACTGGTGAGGTAGTCGCCGAGGAAGATCGAGTTGACCAGGTGCAGCGCGAGCGGCTGCATCGAACGCAGATGCACCTCGCGCCCGCCGGCCAGTCGCACCTCGACGTCCGGGCAGACGAACCGGGTCATCGCGAGAATGCGCAGACACCGCTGCGGGGTGAGGTGCCACTCCTTGGCGAGCGGCGTCCCCTCGAACGGGATCAGGAAGTTCACCGGCACCGAGTCCGGGTCGAGTTCCCGCAGCGCGAAGACGACGTCCACCAGGTCCTCGTCGCTCTCACCCATGCCGGCGATCAGCCCCGAGCAGGCCGACAGGCCGGCGGCGTGCGCCTTGTTGACGGTGTCGACGCGGTCCGCGTAGGTGTGCGTGGTCGTGATGTCCCCGTACGTCCCCTCGGACGTGTTCAGGTTGTGGTTGTACGCGTCGGCGCCCGCGTCACGCAGCCGTTCGGCCTGGCCGTCGGAGAGCAGGCCCAGGCACGCGCACACCTCGACGCCCTCGTTCTGCTCCTTGATCGCCTCGATGGTCCTGGACACCCGGTCCACGTCCCGGTCTGTCGGGCCGCGCCCGCTCGCGACCAGGCACACCCGCTTGGCGCCGCCGGCCACACCGGCCGCCGCGGCCTCCGAGGCCTCCTCGGGCTTCAGCCAGGTGTACTTGAGGATCTCCGCCTTCGACCCGAGGCGCTGGGAGCAGTACGAGCAGTCCTCCGGGCACAGGCCGGACTTCAGGTTGACCAGGTAGTTGAGCTTCACCCGCCGCCCGAACCACTGACGGCGCACCTTGCCGGCAGCGGCCACCACATCGAGCACATCGTCGTCGGAGGTCGCCAGCACGGCGAGCGCTTCTTCGCGGGTCGGCAGCTCGCGCCGCAGCCCCTTCTCCACCAGTGTGTTCAGCAGGTCCATGGCGCCGATCCTGGCCTACAGCACAGGCCCCGGCCAAGGAGGAAGCCCACAACACCTGCGATTCGAGGTGTGTGCATGGCCACACCCGGTACCCGGGCCCGCCCGGCTAGGGTCTGTCCGCTGCCTACAAAAAGGACCGGACCGCCATGCCGAGGAATCCTTTCGACTGGATCGACGAGGAGTCGCGCCGACGCGAGCGGGCGGGTCTGGTCCGCACTCTTCGGCCGCGCCCCGCCGACAGTGCCCTCCTCGACCTGGCGAGCAACGACTATCTCGGTCTCACCCGCCGCGCCGAGGTCACCGAAGGCGCCGTGCGGGCCGCCCGCCGGTGGGGCGCCGGGGCCACCGGTTCCCGGCTCGTCACCGGCAGCACCGAACTGCACGCCGAACTGGAGCGTGAGCTCGCCGACTTCTGCGGCTTCGAGGCCGCCCTCGTCCTGTCCTCTGGCTACGCGGCGAACCTCGCCGCGGTCACCGCGCTCAGCGGCCGTGACGCCCTCGTCGTCTCCGACGCGGGCAACCACGCCTCCATCGTCGACGGCTGCCGGCTCTCCCGTGCGGAGACGGCGGTCGTCCCGCACACCGACGTAGAGGCCGTACGCAAGACGCTCGAGGCCCATCCCGGCCGGCGCGCCCTCGCGGTCACCGACTCGGTCTTCTCCGTGGACGGCGACGCCGCACCGCTGCGGGCCCTCGCCGACGTCTGCCGTGAACACGGCGCCGGGCTCCTCGTCGACGACGCGCACGGGCTGGGCGTCCTCGGCGACGGCGGCCGCGGCGCCCTGAACGCCGCCGGCCTCGCGGGCGCGGCCGGGACCGTCGCCACGCTGACGCTCTCCAAGTCGCTGGGCAGCCAGGGAGGTGCGGTCCTCGGGCCCGCCCCCGTCATCGACCACCTGATCAACACCGCCCGCACCTTCATCTTCGACACCGGCCTGGCCCCGGCGGCGGCCGGCGCGGCACTCGCGAGCGTGCGGGTGCTGCGCGGCGAACCAGGACTCGCCGGACGGGCGCGCGAGGTGGCGGCGGCGCTGCACCGCGGGCTGACCGACGCCGGACTGACCTCGGCCCGCCCGGATGCGGCGGTCGTCTCCGTGCAGGCCCCGTCCCCGGAGGCGGCGCTGCGCTGGGCGGCGGACTGCCGGGACGCCGGACTCGTCGTCGGCTGTTTCCGGCCCCCGTCCGTACCCGACGGGATCTCCCGGATCCGGTTGACCGCCAGGGCGGATCTCACGGACCGGCAGATCGAAACGGCGCTCTCCACGATCATCCGGACCGCACCCGGCAGTTGAGCCGGGAGTGCCCCGCGGCCTCCGGTCGGTGGCCATAAATACGGTCTGCCGTAGCAGAGTTCACCGCATCGAGCGACAGAAATGTGCGTATCTCGGTGGATCGGCGCCCCTGACGGACGATAAGTGGCAGTCTGACGCAGAAGCGTAATCCGTGGCCGTTCCCGCGTTTCATCCGCTACGAGTCGGAGCCCGGCCGCGGTGGGAAAGGGACAGCGCCGCCATGGCAGACCACCAAGAAGCATCCGCCACTCTGCCGAGCGATCCGGCGTCGGTATCCGCCGCCAGGAGATATGTCACGAATGTTCTGTGTGAATGGGGGCTGGAGCCGGACGCCGAGACCGTCGACACCGTCAAACTGATCGTCTCCGAGCTCGCCACGAATTCCGTACAGCACACCTTCGGCCAGTCCCCGACCTTCACGGTGGATCTGCGCCTCGAGCGCGACGAGCAGTTGTGCATCGGCGTCACCGACAGCCATCCGCGCTGGCCCCAGCGGCTGCCCGCCGCCGTCCGGCAGGACAACGGGCGGGGCATGGTCATCATCCGTACGCTCACCGCGGAGTACGGCGGCCGGCTGTCCGTCACGCCCACGGAGGAGGGCGGAAAGACCGTCTGGATCGCACTGCCCTGGTCCGTGCCCGTGCAGAGCTGACCGCTGACCCCGCCAGAAACGATTTGCCGGCTCGAACGGCCCGCGGCTCGGACAGCCCGTGATTCGAACAGTCCCGGCTCAAAGGGTCCCTTCTTCGCGGACGGACCGTGCCCTGCTGCTGCCCGCCCTCGCGAACGCGCCACGCATCAGCGCCCGCAGCGACCGCACGGCCGGACCCGACTCCTCGCCCCGGTGCACCACCGAGATCGTCCTGCGGAACGACGCAGGTTCCAACTGCCGTACCCGCAGGGGCGTCGCGGCCATCGCGGCGACCATCTCCGGCACGACGGCCACCCCCAGTCCCGCGCTGACGAGGGCGCACACCAGTGCGTACCCCGGCGACTCGCAGACCACGGCAGGTGTGGCGCCGGCGTTCGCGAGTGCGCGCTCCACCCCCTTGCGCGGCGGATGCGACGGCGCGCTGCTGATCAGCGGCTGGCCCGCCAGGTCGCCCACGGGCAGCCGGCCGGAACCGTCGGCGAGCACATGCCCCGGAGCGGTCACGAGCACCAACTCCTCCACCAGGAGGGCCTCGACCACCACCCCCTGCGGCGCGGCGGCCGGCTCGGCCGGCTCATAGGCATGGGTCAGCGCCACATCGACCTCGCCCGTGGCCACGGCCGTGACCCCGCCGGGCGGCTCGTACTCGGCGACGGTGAGCTCCACGTCCGGATGCGCGCGGCGGAAGGCGCTCAGCACGGGCGGCAGCAGATGGATTCCGACCGTCGTGAACGTGCCGACCCGGAGCCGGCCGCCGGCCAGGCCGGTGAGCCCCGCCAGCTCATGGCGGGCCCGGTCCATCTCGTCCAGCACCCGGCGGGCGCGTTCCGCGAGCAGCTCGCCGGCCGCCGTCAGCCGTGCGCCCCGGTGCGAGCGCACGAGGAGGACTGCCCCGGCCTCCCGTTCCAGCTTGGCGATCTGCTGCGAGAGCGCCGGAGCCGTGTATCCGAGCCGGGCGGCGGCCCGGGTGATGGAACCGGCGTCCGCCACGGCGACGAGAGCCGCCAGCCGGGTCGGGTCGTACATGCCACCCCTTAAGCGTTGCTTCAGACCTCCCTGCAGAAATCGCAAGTACACGTTAAGGGCAGCGGGCGTCCACGCTGGGACGCATGGACGGACAGCTCATCGCCTTCATCGGGGTCGCCGCAGGCATGGTCGCCGTGCCCGGCGCCGATTTCACCGTCGTCGTGCGCAACGCGGTCGCCTCACGCCGCGCCGGTGTCGCCTGCGCGGCAGGAGTGGCCGGCGGGCTGCTCGTCCACACGGCCCTGGCCGTGGCGGGACTCGCCGCCGTACTCGCCACCGCGCCCGTTCTCTACCGGACGCTGCAGGCAGCGGGCGGTGCCTATGTGCTGTATCTCGGGGTCCGATCGCTGCACGCCGCACTGCGCCCGCGCCCGGAGCCGGCAGGTCCGCGGACCGCGGACCCGTACGGCGTCGGACGCGGCCTGCGGCAGGGCTTTCTCACCAACGTCCTCAACCCGAAGGCGCCGGTGCTGTTCCTGAGCCTGCTCCCGCAGTTCGTTCCCGACGGCGCGGCCGTACTGCCGCGCACGCTGCTGCTCGCAGGCACGGTGGTGCTGATCGCGCTGTTCTGGTTCCCGGCGGTGGCGCTGATGGTCGACCGGCTCGGCCGGTGGCTGCGCCGGCCGCGGACCGCCCGCGCCGTCGAAGGCGTCTCGGGAGGCGCGCTGACCACGCTCGGCGCGGCCCTGCTGATCCGGTCGACCGCGCACTGACACCACCCAGGTCCGGCAGGACCTGGCGGCGCGTCAGCGCACGCGGCCGTACTTGACGCTCTTCGTCCAGATCTTGACCAGCCGGACCACGTCACCCGTCTTGGGCGAGTGCCAGATCTTCCCGTTCCCGGCGTAGATCCCCACGTGGTAGACGGCACCGCCGGCGTGGAAGAACACCAGGTCACCGCGTTGCCGATGCGAGGCGGAGATATGACGGGTCCGGTTGTACTGCTGCTGGGCGGTGCGCGGCAGCTTCTTGCCCGCCTTCTTGTACGAATAGAGCGTCAGCCCGGAACAGTCGAAGCGGGACGGGCCCGTGCCGCCGTACCGGTACGGCGAGCCCTTCTTCGACGCGGCCACTTTGAGCGCCTTGCTCGCGTGGCTGCTGATCGCATGCGCTTCAACAGCGCTGCCCGGGGCCAGAAGTGTGCCGCCTACGGCGGCGATGGTGAGTGCCGATACGGCGCCCGCCCGTGAGAACAGGTGGGGGAGATGCATCTGCGCAGTCATGCGCAACCCTTCGTCAGCCGCCTGTGAAGGGTGACCTGTCGGGTTCGGACGGCGAAGACGCCCGGCCGCCGCAGCGGCTTCACCCCAAGGCGTGGCCGGGACAACCGGTCACGCCGTACTGCTGGGTCCTCCACTCCTGCCGATGCAATTCCGTCGACCAGACGTCCGGTGCGGCGGCAGGATTCAGCGTCCGCCCGGACCGCCCCGTCGAGGTGGCGGGGGCTTGTCGTCTCACGGATCGTTACCCACCGATGTCCGATTTCCGAGTTGAAACGGCTTTTGTGAAGCTGATCACGACTGGACCTTTCGGGTGGGCAGGCCTCTCGGACCCTTTCTCCCGCGCTCCGGACCCGTCCCGTACCAGCAGTTGAAGCGCCCCATTGCGCCAGACCGGTGGTCCCGCCGACGCAAGTCCGGGGCCTTGCGACAACTTGGGCAAAGCTCCACCGAACGGGGTACGTGTGTCGCGCGCCGTGTCGGCGGGCGGCACCGGAACGTCCGTCAACTCGTGGAAACGGGAGGCATGGTCAGCCGGTTGGTCCTGCGCTCGCCGTCCAGGACGCGCAGCGCCTTGGTCAGCGTGTCCGTGTACAGCTCGTTCTCCCCCCGGATGTGCATGAGTGTCAGGGCGTCCTTGAGCGCGGCGGCACGCCCGACCAGCGCCTGCGCGGCGCGCAGGGCCCCATAGGTATGGGTGGCGCGAGCGGGGTTGATCCTGCCGAGCAGGTCGACGACTTCGAGGTAGGCGTCGACGAACTCGGCCTCGGCGCGGGTGAGTGCCGGCAGCGGCGGCAGTTCGGGCGGCAGCATCCCGTGCTCACCTCGCCGTGGGTGGCACGGCCGAGAGCTTGCGGCTCGCGACGACGTGGTCGATCAGGCCGTACTCCTTCGCCGCGGTGGCGTCGAAGATCTTGTCGCGCTCCAGGTCGGCCGTGATGCGGTCCGGGTCGTTGCCGGTGTGGCGCACCAGCATCGAGCCGAGTTGCTCACGCAGTCGCAGCAACTCGGCGGCGTGGATCTCCAGATCGGACGGCTGTCCGCGCAACGGCTCCTCGTATGCGGGCTGCTGCATCACGATCCGCGCGCCGGGCAGTGCCATGCGCTTGCCGGGAGTGCCCGCGGCGAGCAGGGCGACCGCCGTGGAGGCGGCCTGGCCCAGGCAGGTCGTCGCCACGTCGCACATGACGACCTGCATCGTGTCGTAGATGGCGGACATGGCGCTCAGTGATCCGCCGGGGGAGTTGATGTACAGGCAGATGTCCTGGTCGGGGGCCTCGTACTCGAGGTGCAGGAACTGCGCGATGACGTCGTTCGCCGCCGTGTCGTCGACGGCGGTCCCCAGGAAGACGATCCGCTCGGCCATCAGCTTCGAGTACGGATCGAGCGTGCGCGTCCCGAAGGATGTGCGCTCCGTGAGCTCCGGCAGGACATAGCGGGCGGACGGACGGTTCATGGCACACCTCTCGTCGTCACGGCTGTGGAGATCCCTCCGGGCCATGTAAAGAATGTACAGTATGTACAGACGGTTAGAATGGGAGCATGGCCTACGAAATTCCGGTGACGCAAGCTCGCGCCGAGCTCGCCGATCTGATCAACCGTGTCGTCTACGGCGGCGAGCGAGTCGTGGTGACCCGGCACGGGAAGCCGCTCGTCGCGCTGGTCTCCGCCGCGGACCTGGAGCAGCTGGAGCAGGAGGCGGAGGCGCCGGAGGCGGCGGAGGAGCAGGTCATCAGCTCCGTGTCCTCCTTCGGGTCGGTGTCCTCCGGTTCTCCCGACCGCGGCCGCTTCGGGCTGGCGGCCGAGCACCGCCCTCCGAGGGACCGCCCCTAGCTGCGGCGTGGGGGCACCTCCCGTGCCCGGAGGGCTACGGGGGAGTGCGTGCCAGACCCCGCGAGCCCGGCATGATCCAAACGAGAGGCCCTAGCGGCCGGGCCGAGGCGCCAGGGCCGGCCCGGTCGCGTGCGCCCGTCGCACGGTCCGGCACCCTGACGCGTCCGGACATACGAAGGCCGCGCGCCCCCGTCCGCTACAGCGGGGACGCGCGGCCGGTCGGATGACCGGGACGTCGGCCGGTCAGGCGACCGGTACGGGGGCGGGCCGCTCCGCTTCCGTAAGCCCCGTGGTGCGGCGCCTGCCGACCATGAACACGGCCACCAGGCCCAGCGCCGCCCACACCGACAGTGTCAGGAGCGGTGCCGCGGCGCCGCGCCCGTCGAAGTAGGCGACCGAGCGCAGCAGTGTCGCCCCGGCGCCCGGCGGCAGCCACTGGCCGATCGCGCCCACCGGCTCCGGAAGCAGCTCCGGCGCGGAAGCGGCACCGGAGAACGGATTGCCGAGCAGCACCATCAGCAGCGCGCCGAGGCCGATGCCCGGCGTTCCGAGCAGCGCGGCGAACCCGGCCACGGCCGCTCCCGGCGCGGCGACCGTCAGGCTCAGTGCGGCCGCCTCCGCCCACCAGTCGCCCTGCAGCGCACCGAGCCAGCTGTGGGTCATCGCCGCGGCGGTGACGCCCACCAGCGCCGAGGCGCCGACGAGCGCGGCGGCGGCACGGGCTCCGCGCAGGCCGGACATCGTCACCAGCGCTCCCGCGGCGACTCCCGCGAGGGCCAGTGGCAGGGCGCTCGCCGCCAGCGCGGTGCCCCGAGGGTCCCCGGACGGGAGTGGGGCCACGTCCGTCACCTGCACCTGAGTGCCGGCGGGGGCTTGAGCGGTGACGGCCTCCTTGAGGAGCTGGGCGACGACGGGGCCGGCTCCGGAAGCGGTCAGCAGCCTCGTGCCGTCCGGTCCCGCGACGACGGCGCCGTATACGACCCGGTCCTCGACCGCGGTTCTGGCCGAGGCCTCGTCGTCGTAGCGGTGGACGTCGAAAGCGCCTTCGCGCTGCTCGAACCCCCGCTCCAGCTGGGTGACGGCCGCCGCGGGTCCCGCGACGCCGATGGGCAGGTCGCGCGGGGCGGTCCTGGCGGCCGGCCAGGCGAAGGCCCACAGGGCCAGCGCCACCACCACCGGGACCAGGACGATCACCGCGATCATGCGGCGGGCCGGTGCAGCGGACATGAGGAGCTCCTTATAGAGAAGGATCGTTCGTTTTATCTTTTGGCCACTGTCCTGCTGCCTCCGGTCCTTGTCAAGAAGGAATGTTCGTTTTACTTTTGGGCCATGGCACGCGTATCCCAGCAGCACCTCGACGCCCGCCGCCGTCAGATCCTTGACGGCGCGGCCCGCTGCGTCTCCCGCAACGGCTTCCACGCCACATCGATGCAGGACATCCTGAGCGAATGCGGCCTGTCGGCGGGTGCCGTGTACCGCTACTTCCGCGGCAAGGACGAGTTGATCGCCGCCATCGCCGACGAGGCGTTCAGCAGCATCCGCGCCGCGTTCGAGGAGGCCGCGGCCACCACGCCACCGCCCACACCCGATGTGCTCCTCGGGCGGGTGCTGCGCCGCATGCTCGTCGAGGAGGTGCCGGGCGGCGACCGTCAGGCCTTCGCCCGACTGGTCGTCCAGACGTGGACCGAGACCCTGCGCGACGAGCGTCTCGCCGCGATCCTCGCCACCGGTTACAACGGCATGCGCCAGGCGTGGGCCGACCTCGTGCACGCCTATCGGGCGAACGGGCAGATGGAGGCGGACGTCGACGCCGACCATGTGGCGCGGACCCTGATCGCCACCGCCCAGGGGTTCATCGCGCAGCAGGCGCTGTTCGGCGATGTGCGTGTCGAGGTCCTCGAGGACGGCCTGCGGGCTCTGATGTCCATGCGGGATCCCAAGATCAGTTAACGCGCCGGAAAAATCCGCGCCCTAACGTTCAACCTCTGGTCGTGAGATGCCCGCGGACAGGTCAACAGGGTGTCGCAGCGCGTTACGGTCCTCACGCCCAGGGAGCTACCGGGCCGGACGACAGTGAGGTGGACGCGTGCAACTCTCCCCGCACGAGCAGGAACGGCTTCTCATCCATGTGGCCGCCGACGTGGCGGAGAAGCGCAGGGCGCGCGGGGTGAAGCTCAACCACCCCGAATCCGTCGCCCTCATCACCTCGCACATCCTCGAAGGCGCCCGCGACGGCCGCAGCGTCTCGGAACTCATGGCGTCCGGGCGGAAGGTGCTCACCCGTGACGACGTCATGGACGGCATCCCCGAGATGATCCACGACGTCCAGGTGGAGGCCACCTTCCCCGACGGGACCAAGCTCGTCACCGTCCACGACCCGATCGTCTGAGGGGCGGAACGATGATTCCCGGAGAAATCCTCCACGGCGACGGCCCGATCCTCCTCAACCAGGGCCGTGAGGTCACCCGCCTCACCGTCGTCAACGCCGCCGACCGCCCGGTCCAGGTCGGCTCCCACTACCACTTCGCCGAGGCCAACCCCGGCCTCGAGTTCGACCGCGCCGCCGCCCGTGGCAAGCGGCTCGACGTCGCCGCCGGCACCGCCGTGCGCTTCGAGCCCGGCATCCCGGTCGACGTCGCACTCGTGCCGATCGCCGGGCGCCGGATCGTCGCCGGACTGCGTGGGGAGACCGGAGGTCCTCTCGATGGCTGAACTCCACCGCGCCGTGTACGCCGACCTGTTCGGTCCCACGACCGGCGACCGTGTCCGGCTCGCCGACACCGACCTGATCATCGAGATCGAGGACGACCGCTGCGGCGGCCCGGGCCGTGCCGGTGACGAGGCGGTGTTCGGCGGCGGCAAGGTCATCCGAGAGTCCATGGGCCAGGCCCGTGCGACACGCGCCGACGGCGCGCCCGACACCGTGATCACCGGAGTGGTCGTCCTCGACCACTGGGGTGTCGTCAAGGCCGACATCGGTGTCCGGGACGGCCGGATCAGCGGCGTGGGCAAGGCCGGCAACCCCGACACCATGGACGGCGTCCACCCCGACCTCGTCATCGGGCCCGAGACGGAGATCATCGCGGGCAACGGGAAGATCGTCACCGCCGGAGCCATCGACGCACATGTCCACTTCATCTCGCCGACCGTCGTCGAGCAGGCGCTCGCCACCGGCGTGACCACCCTCGTCGGCGGCGGCACCGGGCCGGCGGAGGGCACCAAGGCCACCACGGTCACACCCGGCCCCTGGCACCTCGGCCGGATGTTCGAGGCGCTGGAGGCCTTCCCGGTCAACATCGGCCTGCTCGGCAAGGGCAACACCGTCTCCCGCGACGCCATGTACTCGCAGCTGCGCGGCGGCGCGCTCGGATTCAAGATCCACGAGGACTGGGGCGCCACCCCGTCGGTCATCGACGCGTGCCTGCGTGTCTGCGACGAGACCGGCGCGCAACTCGCCCTGCACACAGACACGTTGAACGAGGCCGGGTTCGTCGGCGACACCCTCGCCGCCATCGCCGGCCGCACGGTCCACGCGTACCACACGGAGGGCGCGGGCGGCGGGCACGCACCCGACATCATCACCGTCGTCTCCGAACCTCATGTGCTGCCCAGTTCGACGAACCCGACCCGGCCGCACACGGTCAACACCATCGACGAGCACCTCGACATGCTGATGGTCTGCCACCATCTCAACCCCGCCGTTCCGGAGGATCTCGCCTTCGCCGAGTCCCGGATCCGGCCGTCCACCATCGCGGCGGAGGACGTCCTGCACGACCTCGGAGCGATCTCGATCATCTCCTCCGACTCGCAGGCGATGGGGCGCATCGGGGAAGTGGTGATGCGTACGTGGCAGACCGCGCACGTCATGAAGAAGCGACGCGGCGCGCTCCCCGGTGACGGCCGCGCGGACAACCACCGGGCACGTCGCTATGTCGCCAAATACACGATCAACCCCGCGGTCGCGCAAGGCCTCGACGGCGAGATCGGCTCGGTCGAGACCGGCAAACTGGCCGATCTCGTGCTGTGGGACCCGGCCTTCTTCGGGGTCAAGCCGCAACTGGTGATCAAGGGCGGCCAGATCGCGTACGCGCAGATGGGAGACGCCAACGCCTCGATCCCGACACCGCAACCCGTGATGCCACGACCGATGTTCGGGGCGATCGGGCGCGCGGCGGCCAGGGGATCCTTCAACTTCGTCGCACAGGCGGCGATCGAGGACGACCTGCCCGAACGACTCGGCCTGGCCAAGAAGTTCGTGCCGATCAAGAACACCCGGCGGGTGACGAAGGCGGACATGCGCGAGAACGACGCCCTGCCCCGGGTGGAGGTCGACGCCGACACCTTCACGGTGACGATCGACGGCGAAGCGGTCGAGCCGGCACCTGCCGCGGAACTCCCCATGGCTCAGCGGTACTTCCTGTTCTGATGCGCCCTTCCGACACCGATACGCACCTCGGCCACGGGGATCCCGCCGCCGGCGCTCCGCACGAGAAGCCCGCCGCCGGGGCCGTCCATGAGTCGCCTGCCGCCGTCCGTGCCGCGCTGCTCGTGCTCTGTGACGGGCGGTTCCCCGCAGGAGGGCACGCGCATTCCGGCGGGGCCGAGGCAGCGGTGAAGGCGGGACGCATCCGTGACGCCGACGACCTCGCCGCGTTCTGCCGGGGGCGGCTGCACACCACGGGCCTCACGGCCGCGGGGCTCGCCGCCGCGGCGGCGTTCGGCCACGACCCCGTCGCGCTCGACGCTGCGGCGGACGCGCGGACGCCGTCGCCCGCGCTGCGCGCCACTTCACGCAAGCTCGGCCGCCAGCTGATGCGTGCCGCGCGGGCCGCATGGC
>NZ_JBSGZJ010000092.1:0-19302 GCF_053610925.1 Streptomyces sp. NPDC054847
TGTGGGAGAGTAGGACGCCGCCGAACAATCATTGTGGGAAAGCCCCGCACCTCTGGTGCGGGGCTTTCCTGCGTTCAGGGGCAATTCCCGTACGTCATGGCTGTTCGCCGGGCCCGGGGCGAGCCGGCCGCATCTGACGGAATACGGCTCAGAGGCGACCGGCTGCTTTGAGAGCGAGATAGGCATCGGCGAGGGCGGGTGCGATCTTCTCCGGTGTCGCGTCCACAACGGTGACCCCGTGGCGCTGCAACTGTTCCGCCGCCCGGTTCCGCTGGGACTGCGCCTGGGTCGCTGCCGCGGCGTCGTAGATGCCGTCGACAGAGCCGCGTGTCGCCTTCATGCGTTCGAGGTGAGGATCCGCCACAGAGGCCACCAGGACGGTGTGGCGCTGTGTGAGCTGTGGGAGGACGGGCAGCAGGCCCTCCTCGACTGGAGCGGCGTCGAGGCTCGTCAGAAGGACGATGAGGGACCGGCGGGGAGCGTTCGTCAGCGCAGCAGCGCTGAGGCCGCGGGCGTCCGTCTCGACGAGTTCCGGCTCCAGGGGAGCGAACGCGTTGACCATGGCCGGAAGAACGTCGCCTGCGGACCGTCCGACGACCTGGGCGCGGATGCGGCGGTCGTACGCCAGCAGTCCGACCCGGTCACCGGCGCGTGACGCCAGCGCGCCCAGCAGGAGCGCGGCGTCCATCGCGGCGTCCAGGCGCGGGACATCCCCGACACGTCCCGCCGAGGTGCGTCCCGTGTCGAGAACGATGAGGATGTGCCGGTCCCGTTCCGGGCGCCATGTGCGCACGGCAACGGTGGTCCGACGCGCGGTGGCCCGCCAGTCGATGGAGCGGGTGTCGTCCCCGGGCACGTAGTCGCGAAGACTGTCGAACTCCGTTCCCTGGCCCCGGATCAGCACACTGGTGCGGCCGTCGAGTTCGCGCAGTCGCGCCAGGCGGGACGGCAGATGCTTGCGGCTCGTGAACGGCGGGAGGACGCGGACCGTCCAAGGGACCTTGTGATTGCCCTGCCGGGCTGCCAGGCCCAGCGGCCCGTAAGAGCGGACCGTGATGCGGTCCGGTCGGCGGTCGCCACGTCGGGTGGGTTGCAGGACCGTGGTGAGGCGGCGGCGCTCGCCGGCCGGGACGGTCACCTTGTGACGTGAGGCGGACTGCTCCGCCCCTGGTAGCCAACTGCTCGGCGGCCAGGCATCGCGAAGATCGGCCCGCAGACGCCGCCCCGACGGGTTGGTGACCATCAGGTCGACCTTCGCGGCGTCACCGAGTCGAACGGATGTATCACCACTTCGGGTGAACCGGAGCGTTCGCACTGGCGCGGCGAGGGCGTAGTCGCACAGGATTGCGAGTGTGAGGGGCGCGTTGACAGCGAGCATCCCGGTCCAGCTCGGAGCGAGGATGCCTACGGGGAGTGAGCCGAGCGCGGCCAGGAGTGCGGTTCGTCCGGTGAGGGCCATCGGTGCCTCAGCGCGGTACGGGGACGTGGGCGAGGATCGCGGTGATGACGGAGTCGGCGGTGACTCCCTCCATCTCCGCCTCGGGCCGGAGCTGGATCCGGTGCCGAAGGGTGGGCAGGGCGAGGGCCTTCACATCGTCCGGGATGACGTAGTCGCGCCCGGTGAGCCAGGCCCAGGCGCGGGCGGTGGACAGCAGCGCGGTTGCGCCTCGGGGGGAGGCGCCCAGAGTGAGTGAGGGGGATTCACGGGTGGCACGGCAGATATCGACGACGTAAGCGGCGATCTCGGCGGAGACGGAGGTCTTGGCCACGGCGACACGGGCCGCTTCCAGTTCCGCAGGGCCGGCGACGGGACGCACCCCCGCCGCTTCGAGGTCGCGGGGATTGAAGCCCTCCGCGTGCCGGGTCAGGACATTGATCTCGTCCTCGCGGGAGGGAAGGGGGACCGTCAGTTTGAGGAGGAAGCGGTCCAGCTGGGCTTCCGGGAGGGGGTAGGTGCCCTCGTATTCGACGGGGTTCTGCGTCGCGGCGACGAGGAAGGGATCGGGGAGCGGGCGAGGCGTGCCGTCGACCGTCACCTGTCGCTCCTCCATCGCTTCGAGGAGCGACGACTGGGTCTTGGGCGGCGTGCGGTTGATCTCGTCGGCGAGAAGGAGGTTCGTGAAGACCGGCCCGGGCTGGAACGAGAACTCGGACGTGTGGCTGTCGTAGACAAGAGACCCGGTGACGTCGCTCGGCATCAGGTCGGGGGTGAACTGGACGCGCTTCGTTTCGAGCTCGAGCGACGCAGCCAGGGCACGCACCAGGAGGGTCTTGGCGACGCCCGGCACTCCCTCGAGAAGGACGTGACCGCGGCAGAGCAGAGCCACGACGAGTCCGGTGACAGCGGGGTCCTGGCCGACCACGGCCTTGGCGATCTCGGTGCGCAGGGCCTCCAGGGAGGCGCGGGCGCGGTCCGAGCTCTCGGCTGTCTCGGGGGTCGGGGCGCTCATGAGGTGCGTACCTCTCTTTCGAGGGCGTCGAGTTGGTCTGCGAGTCGGACGAGTGCGGTGTCGTCGGCCGGTGGCGCGCCGAAGAGCAGTTCACGGAGGTCGTGCTCACCCTGAGGGAGGTGCGCGGAGACCGCGGGAAGCAGGGCTTCGGGCGAGTGGGTGTCGGCGGCGGAGACACCGAGAAGCGGGGCAAGGCGGGCTCTGGTGGCGGAACGGAGCGAGGCGGCTGCGCGGTCGCGCCCGTTCACCTTGCGGTAGAGGCGGGCGCGGCCCTCGGTGGTCTCCGACGCGCGGATGGCGACCGGCAGTTGCTCGGTCACCAGAGGGCCGAGCCGGCGGGCACGCCAGACGGCCGCCAGGACGGCCGCCACGAGGAGTTGCAGCGTGCCCCAAAGCCAGCCGCCGGGGATCAGATTGAAGAACGTGTCCTCGCCGTCCGTTTCGCCGGTGCCCTGGTCGTCGCCGTCTCCGTCGGCGGGGCTCGCTGCGGAAGGGTCGTCGAGAGAAGGGATGTACCAGATCAGTTCGGGACGGGACCCGAGTAGTTGCAGGGCGAGGGAGGCATTGCCGTGCTTGTCGAGACGATCGTTGTAGAGGATGTCCGGAGCGCCCAGGAGGACGATGTCGCCGTCGTTCGGCGCGTCGAGCCGCACCAGGGAGGGAAGGCCGTCGCTCGGGTAGCAACTGTCGGCGCCGGGCGACGCCTCCGCCGAGTAGCGCACACCGCCGAGGTCGGCGGTGCCCGCGCGGCGGGCGGCGGGGAGGTCGCACCGGGGGCTGCGCTCGGACACCTCGGTCCGGGATTTGATGTCGACGTCCGGCGCGAGTGTGCCGGCGGAGGAGAAGCCGGGGGCGATCAGCACTGTTCGTCCGCCGGCGGAGACGGTCGCGGACCGGAAGACCTGTTGCTGAGTGGCCGTCAGCATGTCGGGCTCGGTGACGAGGACGGTGGTGTCGGCGCCGGCCGCGGCGGTGGCGTCCTCCAGGGTGGTTACGACCCTGGTCGAGACTCCCCGGTCCTTGAGGAGTTCGGCGACAGCACGGCTGCCGTTCTGGTCCACGGAGCGTGGGTCGAGACGGCCGTGGTGATCGCCCGAGCGCAGTGCCGCCATGGCGATGCCAGCCACGACGAGAAGGAGGAGCACGAGGAGCAGGCCCCGGACCCGGTTCCAGACCTGGCGGGTGGAGGGCGACATGGACGTGGTGCTGCCCGTGAGGCCGGTCATTCGGCGGCTCCCTCGGCGGCGGTGACCGGCAGGGGCTTGGTGCTCTCCAGGGCGAGGTCCAGGTCTCGAAGCCGTTCGTACGCCTGCCGGTCGGCGGTGCGACCGCCGTACGTGACGTCGTCGAAGACACGGGCCGCGGCGCGTAGTTCGTCGGCGTGGTGGGGGAGTGGACGCCCCGCTTCCGCGGCGGCCTCGTCGGCGGTACGGCCCGGCCTGGCGTCGAGGAGCGTGCGTTCCTCCAACGAGCGGACGATGGCGCGCATGCGCTCCTGCACCGCCTGGTTCCACCGTTCGGCGGCGGCGTGTTTGTCCGCCGCGGTGCGGTGCGCGGAAGCGCTGCGCGGGCCGTCCTCGAAGAGGGAGTCCGACGACGTACGGACCGGGCGCTGGGGCTTACCGAGCCGCCACCACAGGGCGGCCGCGAGGGCGACGACGACGAGGATGACGGCGACCAGGCCGATCAAGCCGCCGGGTGTGCCGCTCGATGCGGCGCCGAAGAGACTGTCGACCCACTCCCAGAAGCGCTCGAGGGCGCGCTCGAGAAGGTTCGGGTCGTTCTCGTGGTACATCTGCCTGGACAGCTCTCGCTCCGCCGCCTCGCGGGCGGGATCGCGCGGAGTGTCCACCGGTACGTCGTCGTTCGCGCCGGCCAGCAGTGCGGCCGTCGCGCCCCCCGTGCCCAACACCGCATCAGCCCCCGGTGGAGCGGTCACCGGGAGGTGCCGACCCGTAGCCGGAGACGCCGGCTGCACGCGCGAGTTCGAGGTCGAGCGCTTCGCGGCGGATGCGCTGGTCGACGTAGAGGAGCACCGTCACCCCTGCGGAGATCGGGTAGGTGATCGACGAGGCGATCACGGATCCGATGCCCGTGATGATCAGGAAGGGCCAGCCGAAGTCGGGGCCGGTCCCGGTGAACAGATCACCGAATCCGGCGCCGTCCACCGCGAAGCCGATGATCGTGAACGGGATGGCGATGACCATGCTCACGACGAAGACCAGCAGCAGGGTCAGCAGTGTGATTCCGAAGATGCGCCACCAGGCACCTTGGACGAGCTTGGCGGAGCGGCGCAGCGAAGTGATGACGCCTTGACGTTCCAGCACGAGAGCGGGGGAGGCCAGGGCGAAGCGGACCATCAGCCAGATGATGACGGTGATGGCGGCGAGACCGCCGACCACGGAGAGGAGCACGCCCGCGCCGCCGATGAGCATTCCCGGCAGTACGCCGACCGTCGTGATCGCGGCGCTGCCCAGCGGCAGCAGCAGCGTGAGCCCCAGAAGGTGCGGGAGTCGCGGCCGGGCCTCGCGCCAGGCCTCTGCGAGGGTGATCGGGCGGCCGAGCACAGAGCGGCTGATCACCACGGTGAGCAGTGCGGTGGTGAGCAGGGTGCCGATCAAGGTGATCAACAGGGCGGGGCCGAGGGCCACCAGACTCGCCTGCAGCGACTCGACGGACTGCTCCAGTGCCTCCTCGGGCGTCGCATTGGGATCGAGCTCGGGAGGCGCCGGGAGCAGGTAACGCTCCACGAGGATGCTGCAGATCTGGGAGATGACGGAGACGGTGATCGTCACGCTCAGGACCGTGCGCCAGTGCGCACGCAGCGTCGACACCGCGCCGTCGAGGATCTCCCCGACGCCGAGGGGCCGGAGCGGGATGACTCCCGGCTTGGCCGCGGCGGGGGGCCCGCCCCAGCCGCCGCCGTGGTGCCTGCCGCCGCCCCAGTGCGGTGGGGGCGGGCCAGGGACCCGGCCGGGGCCGGTCGGCGCGGACCACTGTCCGGGAGGGGGCTGCTCCTTGGACCACTTCGAGGCAGGACCGCTTCCGTCCGCGGGCGGCGCGGGCTGCGGCACGCCGGGGCCGTTCTGGCCTTCGGAAGGAGCCGATCCGGGCGATGCCCAACCCGGAGTGTCGTTCACGGTCGTCCACCTCATGGATCGTTCACGGGGCCGGCCCGTCGAGCCGGCGCGTTCACAGTGTCCTTCCGCCTGTCCGGGCGGCCGGTTGGCTGCCATCGTGCCACGCGCTGGCTGTCCGCGGACCGGGGCCCGGGTCACCTTCGTACCTTCATTGTCGGAGCGGCACCGGGCAGACTGGGCGGATGGCTGATCAGTACGTACAAAACCCGGTGGGTGCCGAGCCGTCGAAGCTTCCCGTGCTGCGCTGGGACGAGCCACCCGAAGGGCCCGTGCTGGTACTTCTCGACCAGACCCGGCTCCCCGCCGAAGAGGTCGAGCTGGTCTGCACCGACGTTTCTGTCCTGGTGCGGGCGATCCGTAGCCTCGCCGTGCGCGGGGCGCCGCTCCTCGGCATCGCCGGTGCGTACGGCGTGGCCCTCGCGGCGCTGCGGGGCTTCGACGTGGACGAGGCCGCGGAGCTGCTGGAGACGGCGCGGCCCACCGCCGTGAACCTCGGGTACGGGGTGCGGCTGGCGGCGTCCGCGTACCGGACCGCCGTCGAGCGTGGGGCCGATGGCGAAGAGGCGGCCCGCGCGGCGCTCGCGGCGGCCGAGGAACTGCACCGCAGTGACGAAGAGGCCAGCCGGCTGATGGCCGCGCACGGTCTGGCGCTGCTCGATGAGCTACTGCCGGGCGGGGGTCACCGGATCCTGACGCACTGCAACACCGGGGCACTGGTGTCAGGCGGTGAGGGAACGGCGTTCGCCGTCGCGCTCTCGGCGCACCGGGCGGGCCGGCTCCAGCGGTTGTGGGTGGACGAGACGCGGCCGCTGCTGCAGGGCTCCCGGCTCACCGCCTACGAGGCGGCGCGCAACGGACTGCCCTACACGCTGCTGACGGACAACGCCGCGGGCTCCCTGTTCTCGGCCGGAGAGGTGGACGCCGTGCTGATCGGGGCGGACCGGATCGCCGCGGACGGCTCGGTGGCGAACAAGGTCGGGAGCTATCCGCTGGCCGTGCTCGCCAAGTACCACCATGTGCCGTTCGTCGTGGTCGCCCCCACGACGACGATCGACCTGGCGACAGCGGACGGCGCGGCGATTGAGGTGGAGCAGCGGCCTGGGCACGAGGTGACGGAGGTAACATCCCCGCAGTCCGCAGTGGCCGGCGCCGGAAGCGGCGGGCAGACAGTGGCCCCCCTGGGAACCCAGGCGTACAACCCCGCATTCGATGTCACGCCGCCGGATCTGGTGACGGCGATCGTCACCGAGGAGGGGGTGTTGTCGCCGGTCACCGTGGGCGGCGTAGCGGAGCTGTGTGCCAGGTCACGCCAGGTAACGATTAGCTAATGGGATGATGTCGTTTATGAAGGGACGAGTCCTTGTCGTCGACGACGACACCGCACTGGCCGAGATGCTCGGCATTGTGCTGCGTGGTGAAGGTTTCGAGCCGTCGTTCGTAGCGGACGGTGACAAGGCACTTGCCGCTTTCAGGGAGGCCAAGCCGGATCTGGTGCTGCTCGACCTCATGCTGCCCGGAAGGGACGGCATCGAGGTGTGCAGGCTGATCCGGGCCGAGTCGGGTGTTCCGATCGTGATGCTCACTGCCAAGAGCGACACCGTCGATGTCGTGGTCGGGCTCGAGTCCGGGGCCGACGACTACATCGTCAAGCCGTTCAAGCCGAAGGAGCTGGTCGCCCGGATCCGGGCCCGGCTGCGGAGGTCGGAGGAGCCCGCGCCGGAGCAGCTGACGATCGGGGACCTGGTCATCGACGTCGCCGGTCACTCCGTGAAGCGGGACGGGCAGTCGATAGCGCTGACCCCGCTGGAGTTCGACCTGCTGGTCGCACTGGCGCGCAAGCCCTGGCAGGTGTTCACCCGAGAGGTGCTGCTGGAGCAGGTGTGGGGTTACCGCCACGCCGCCGACACCCGGCTGGTGAACGTGCATGTGCAGCGGCTGCGCTCCAAGGTCGAGAAGGATCCGGAGCGGCCGGAGATCGTGGTGACCGTCCGTGGTGTCGGTTACAAAGCCGGGCCGAGCTGACATGTCCAATGGCAGCGTTGCTCCGAAGCCCGGCGAGCCGGGGGTCCGTACGGGGCGGGCTGCCGGACCGGGGCGTGGGCCCTCGCGATTCGGCCGTCTGCTCCATGGCGGACGGCTGCTCCAGGAAAGCGCCCCCGGTGGGCCGGTGCCCCGGCTCGTCATGCGCTGGGTGCGCCGTCCGCTGCTCCCCGCCGTGAGGCTGTGGCGCCGGAACATCCAGCTCCGCGTCGTCGTGAGCACGCTCCTGATGTCACTGGGCGTGGTGGTGCTGCTCGGCTTCGTCGTCATCGGGCAGGTGCGCAACGGTCTGCTCGACGCCAAGGGCCAGGCGGCGCAGAGTCAGGCGGCCGGCGGTTTCGCCGTCGCCAGGGAAAAGGCGAACGCGCCGATCGGCCCCGGTGGCGGACAGGGCGACAACGGCGCGGACGGGAACGCCCGTACATGGCGTTCCGATCTCGTGGTGCAGCTCTCCAGCGGCGGCCAGGGCGCTTTCAACGTGGTCGCGCTCAGCGCCGACGCCCAGGGCGCGGGCACCAGCCGTGCGCCGCGCACCTCGGGTGGCGTGGACCCGGCGAGCATCCCGCAGGAGCTGCGGGACGCCGTGCGGCAGGGCGGGGGGACGTTCGAGACGTACCTCAGCATCCGTTACACGGACAACGTGGTCGATCCTGAGCCCGGGCTCGTGGTGGGCACACAGCTGAACGACATCGAGGGCAATCCCTACGAGCTGTACTACCTGTTCCCCCTGGCGCAGGAGGAGCAGTCGCTGAACCTGGTCAGAGGCACCCTCGCCACGGCGGGACTCTTCGTCGTCGTGCTGCTCGGCGCCATCGCCTGGTTGGTGGTGCGCCAGATCGTCACCCCCGTACGGATGGCGGCCGGGATCGCGGAGCGTCTCGCGGCGGGCCGGCTCCAGGAGCGGATGAAGGTCACCGGCGAGGACGACATCGCGAGGCTCGGCGAGGCGTTCAACAAGATGGCGCAGAACCTTCAGCTGAAGATTCAGCAGCTCGAGGAGCTCTCCAGGATGCAGCGCCGCTTCGTCTCGGACGTTTCGCACGAGCTGCGTACGCCGTTGACGACGGTGCGGATGGCCGCCGATGTCATCCACGAGGCGCGCAGCGACTTCGACCCGGTGACGGCGCGTTCCGCCGAACTCCTCGGCGACCAGCTCGACCGCTTCGAGTCGCTGCTCTCCGACCTGCTGGAGATCAGCAGGTTCGACGCGGGCGCCGCCGCGCTCGAGGCGGAGCCGATAGATCTGCGCGAGGTCGTACGGCGGGTGATCGGCGGCGCCGAGCCGCTGGCGGAACGCAAGGGCAGCCGTGTACGGGTCGTAGGTGACGAGCAGCCCGTCGTCGCCGAGGCAGATGCCCGGCGGGTCGAGCGAGTGCTGCGCAATCTCGTGGTCAACGCCGTCGAGCACGGTGACGGCAAGGACGTCGTGGTCCGTATGGCCGTTGCGGGCGGCGCCGTCGCGGTCGCGGTGCGGGACTACGGCGTGGGTCTCAAGCCCGGTGAGGCGACGCGCGTGTTCAACAGGTTCTGGCGTGCCGATCCGGCGCGTGCACGGACCACGGGCGGCACCGGCCTCGGCCTGTCGATCGCCGTCGAGGACGCCAGGCTGCACGGTGGCTGGCTGCAGGCGTGGGGCGAGCCGGGCGGCGGCTCGCAGTTCCGCCTGACCCTGCCTCGCACGGCGGACGAGCCGCTGCGCGGCTCACCGATACCGCTGGAGCCGGAGGACTCGCGGCAGAACCGGGAGCGTGCCGCATCGTCGGGGAAATCTGAGGGGAACGGGCACCGGATGACGTCCGTGCCCGCTCAGACGGCGTCGGACCTGTCGCCGCTGCCGCCGCGCAGCGCGCCCCCCGAGGTCGACCCGACGGCGCTGCCGGGCAACGGCTCACGGGTGGTGGCACGACAGGCAGGAGAGCGGGGGGACCTTCCCGCGGCGAGGGCTTCATCGGAGCGGGAGGACACGACTCGTGGGCGCTGACACCCGTCGTCACGGGCAGGCGGGTGTGCGGCGCGCAGCGGCGCTGCTCGGCTGCAGCGGAGTGCTGCTGGCCGGCTGCGCGTCGATGCCGGACACCGGCGACGTCCACGCCGTCAAGGCGTCTCAGCGGGCCGACTCGCAGGTGCGGGTGTACGCGGTGCCGCCGAGGAAGGACGCGACCCCCGACGAGATCGTCACGGGCTTCCTCGAGGCGATGACCAGTGACGACACCAACTTCGACACGGCACGCTCGTACCTGACACCAGAGGCGTCGGAGAAGTGGCAGCCGGAGGCGAGCACGACGGTGCTGGCGTCGGCCCCCGACCCCGGCGTGCCGATCCCGGGCCGCCGGGACAACCCCGGGATGAGTTACCCGCTGCTCGGACGGCACATCGCCACCGTCGACGCGCAGCACGCCTATCAGCCCGTCACGCCGAGCGAGTACCGCCGGACCATCCACCTGTCGCAGAAGGCGGGCCCCGACGGCAAGCAGTGGCGCATCGACAGCCTGCCCGCCGGGCTGCTGCTGGGCGCCTCCGACTTCGAGCGCAACTACCGCTCGGTCAACAAGTACTACTTCGCCTCCGGACGCGACGTCGTGGTCGCCGACCCGGTCTACATCAGGCAGCGGCAGGATCCGGTGACCCGGATGGACCCGGTGACCCAGGCGGTCAAGGCACTGCTGGAAGGGCCCACGAACTGGCTGAAGCCGGTTGTCGAGTCGCGGTTCCCGACCGGTACGGCGATGAAGCTCAAGGACGGTGCCACGTCGCTGTCCTTCGACGACCGCAACGGCCTGAAGGTGCCTCTGGACGACAAGGCGTCGAACGTGGGGCGCACGCAGTGCATGAAGATGGCGGCGCAGATCATGTTCACCATCAAGGACCTGTCGGCGGCGAGGCTCGAGCAGGTCGAACTGCTGCGCGCCAACGGATCGCAGCTGTGTGTGATGAGTGCCGGCCAGGCCGAGGGCTACGCGCCGGACCATTCCTCCGGCCGCCCGGACAACCAGTACTTCGTCGACAGCAAGCGCCGCCTGGCCCTGTTGGCGGCGGGGGCGGCGGAGGCCGGAGAACCGCAGAACGTGGCAGGCCCCTTCGGTGACGGCCGCCTCGCGGTGGACGCGGTCGGTGTGGCGAGGGACGAACACAAGGCCGCGGCCGTCGCCGCCGACTTCAGCCGGCTGTACGTGGCGTCGATCGTCTCCGACAGCAAGCTGGGCGATCCGGTGATCACCAGCGCCGGCAAGGGGCCCGACAACCGTCTGACGGCGCCCAGCTGGGACGGGCGCGGGGATCTGTGGGTGGCCGACCGGGATCCGGACGCGCCGGCACTCAAACGCCTGCCGAACGACGCGGACGCCCCCGAGGAGGTCAAGATCGTTCCGGGGCTGGACGGAGCGCGCATCCAGGCGGTGAAGGTGTCCGCGGACGGTGCGCGGATCGCGCTGCTGCTGACCGAGGGCGGCAGTACGACCCTGAAGATCGGGCGCGTGGAACGGCACGGCGACAGCGACGATCCCGTGGTGACCGTCACCGAACTGCGGCCCGCCGCACCGCAGATGGAGGCCGTCACGGCGGTGTCGTGGGCCGGGCCGAGCAGGCTTGTCGTGGTCGGCAAGGAGGCCGGCGGCGTTCAGCAGGTGCGGTACATCCAGACGGACGGCTCGACCGTCCCCAAGGGGATCCTGCCGGGCCTCAACCAGGTGAAGTCGGTCGCCGCGTCGGACGACGAGAGCCAGCCGCTCGTCGCCTACTCGCAGGAGGACGGCATCGTGCGCCTGCCCGCCGGCGCCAACTGGCAGACGCTGGTCAAGGAGGGCACCGCGCCGGTCTACCCGGGCTAGAGGCGCGACGGCGGGCCGCTCGGCAGTGTTGTCCACAGGGCCGGCCGGACTGTCCGCCGCCCTGCCACAGTGGTCCTCATGCGGGCGTGGTGGCGCGAAATCTCCGGTCTGGTGATCCCTGCGGTCTGCGGCGGCTGCGGCACGCCCCGTACGCAGCTGTGCGAGGGGTGCGGGCAGGCGCTGCACGGGCAGGCGGCACGCAGGGCCAGACCGGTGCCGGAGCCGGCGGGGCTCCCCGTGGTGCACGCCGCGGCGGCCTACACCGACTCGGTCCGCGCCGTGATCCTGGCGCACAAGGAGCGGGGCGCGCTCGGGCTGGCCGGGCCGCTCGGGGCGGCACTGGCCGAGTCCGTGCGGGCGACCATGGGATACGCGAACGTTTCGGGCGGGCCCGTGCTGCTGGTGCCCGTGCCGTCCGCGCCGGGCGCCGTCCGGGCGCGTGGTCATGACGCGGCACGGCGGATCGCCCTTGCGGCGGCGGCCGAGCTGCGGCGTACGGGCCGGGCCGCGCGGGTCCTTCCGGTTCTGCGGCAGCGGCGCCGGATGGCCGACCAGGCGGGCCTCACGGCCCGCGAGAGGCTCGCGAATGTGGCCGGGGCCCTGGAGGTGCGGGCCGGTGGTGCGCGGCTCCTGGCGGGCGGCAGGGCGGTGATCGTGGACGATCTCATGACGACCGGGGCGACGCTCGTCGAGGCGGCGCGGGCACTGAGTGCCACAAGGGGGTCGGATCCGGGTGCCGCGGTGCCGGCCCGGGCGGCGGTCGTCGCTGTTCCACCGATGTCCTTCGACATAGACCGGAACTGAATGAGAACCCGCATCGTTGCTGCTAGTGACAGGGCAAAAACCCCTGATCGGAGGTACCTCCGAGTAGCGGGTGCCGACACCCGTCCCAGAGAGCTATGTTCGGTGTGAGGAATGGCGACAAGCACACCTCACCGAATGGCTGCCGGTTTTCCCGGCCGGGAAAACGCGGCGGCGACGCTCGAAAATTGGGTGAGTGGAGATCTTGCCGACTGGGGAGGAGGAGGTGAAAGTCGCCAAGTCCGAGGCTCCGGAGATCACCGGAGCCTGGTGCAAGAGGGAGATGCTCCGCAGCCGGTGAGCGGGCGGAGCGAATCCGGGAACGGAGTTCTGCGTGGACATCGTCGTCAAGGGCCGCAAGACCGAGGTGCCCGAGCGGTTCCGCAAGCACGTGGCCGAGAAGCTGAAGCTGGAGAAGATCCAGAAGCTCGACGGCAAGGTGATCAGCCTCGACGTCGAGGTGTCCAAGGAGCACAACCCGCGGCAGGCCGACCGTTCCGACCGCGTGGAGATCACACTCCGCTCGCGGGGCCCGGTGATCCGGGCCGAGGCCGCGGCCGCCGACCCGTACGCAGCGCTGGACCTCGCGACCGGCAAGCTGGAGGCGCGCCTTCGTAAGCAGCACGAGAAGCGTCACAACCGGCGTGGCGCCGGCCGCCTGTCCGCAGCCGAGGTGGTCGATGTCGTCCCCGGCGTCGCAGAGTTGAGCGCCACCAACGGCCGGCCCCTCGCCCAGGAGGCGACCGAGTCCGTTCCCACCACCAAGATCGGCTCGATCGAGGTGCAGGGTGAAGGACCGCTCGTGGTCCGCGAGAAGCTGCACACAGCAGCACCGATGACGCTCGACCAGGCGCTCTACGAAATGGAGCTGGTCGGGCACGACTTCTATCTCTTCGTCGACTCCGAGACGAAGCAGCCCAGTGTCGTCTACCGGCGACACGCCTACGACTACGGCGTCATTCACCTGGAGACGGACCCCTTGGCCGGGTCCGAGGCAGGCGGCGCCGGAGGTGCGCTCGGCGGCTGACGCCGAAATCCCGTAGCCCTGTCGACGAAGAATCCCGGTGCCCCTGGAGCGCCTCGTGCGCCCCAGGGGCACCCTCGTGCGACAACAGGATCACCGCATTGTCGCCCGGGCATGAAAGCATGACGTCGTAAGCCAACCGGTGCGCCCCGCACTGACGTTGGCGGACCACACATGATCTTCGGGCCACGGCCTCAGGGGGAGGAACGATGGCGGACACTTTCGGTCCGGTGCATGGCAGCACGGGCCACCCCGGTGAAACGCACTCGGACGGTGAACGGCACAGCGAGGAGGAGGGCGGCGGGGGCAAGGAGCCCATCCGGGTCCTCGTCGTCGACGACCACGCGCTGTTCCGACGGGGACTGGAGATCGTCCTCGCTCACGAGGAGGGCATCGAGGTCGTCGGTGAGGCGGGCGACGGGGCGGAGGCCGTGGACAAGGCGGCCGACCTGCTGCCGGACATCGTGCTGATGGACGTGCGGATGCCGAAGCGGGGCGGCATCGAGGCGTGCACCTCCATCAAGGAGGTGGCCCCCAGTGCGAAGATCATCATGTTGACGATCAGCGACGAGGAGGCCGACCTCTACGACGCGATCAAGGCCGGGGCCACCGGCTATCTCCTCAAGGAGATCTCCACGGACGAGGTCGCGACCGCCATCCGAGCGGTTGCGGACGGGCAGTCACAGATCAGCCCCTCCATGGCGTCGAAGCTGCTCACCGAGTTCAAGTCGATGATCCAGCGCACTGACGAGCGCAGGCTGGTGCCCGCGCCACGGCTCACCGACCGGGAGCTGGAGGTGCTCAAGCTCGTGGCGACGGGCATGAACAACCGGGACATCGCCAAGGAGTTGTTCATCTCGGAGAACACCGTCAAGAACCATGTGCGGAACATCCTGGAGAAGCTTCAGCTGCACTCCAGGATGGAGGCCGTGGTCTACGCGATGCGGGAGAAGATCCTCGAGATCCGGTAGCCGAGGCTCCCGGGATCCGGCCGGTACGGGCGGGCCGACCGGTCCGCGATGTCAGTTCAGGGCCTTGACCAGGTCCGCCATGAGCTCGGGGCGGTCGACCCGCTCGACGCGGACGGAGTCGCAGCCCACCCACTCCGCCGCCTCACGCAGGGCCTGCGCCATCGGAGCCACGGCCTTGGGAGTGTCCAGCGAGACCTGGCGGGCCACCAGCGTCCTGCCCTCGCGGGCCGGGTCTACGCGGCCCAGCAGCTTCCCGCCGGCGAGCAGCGGCATCGCGAAATAGCCGTGCACCCGCTTCTGCTTGGGGACGTAGGCCTCCAGTCGGTGGGTGAAGCCGAAGATGCGCTGGGTCCGCGCGCGCTCCCAGATCAGCGAGTCGAACGGCGAGAGCAGGGTCGTGCGGTGCCGGCCGCGCGGCGTGGAGGCGAGCGCCGCTGGATCCGCCCAGGCGGGCTTGGCCCAGCCCTGCACCTGGACAGGCACCAGCCCCGAGTCGGCGACGACGGCGTCGAACTGCTCGCCCTTGAGGCGGTGGTAGTCCGCGATGTCCGCGCGGGTGCCGACGCCCAGCGACTCACCCGCCAGCCGCACGAGACGGCGCAGGCACTCGGTGTCGTCCAGGTCGTCGTGCAGCAGGTCGTCGGGGATCGCCCGCTCCGCGAGGTCGTACACGCGCTTCCAGCTGCGCCGCTCCGTGCACACGACCTCGCCGTACATCAGAGCGCGTTCGACGGCGACCTTGGAGGCGGACCAGTCCCACCACTCCCCGCCGTTGTTCGCGCCGCCCAGGCCGGTCGCGGTCAGCGGGCCCTCCGCCCGCAGCTGCTTGATCACGGCGTCGTACGCGCCGTCGGGGAGCTCGTGGTACCACTGCGGGCGGGCGCGGTAGGCGCGCCGCCTGAAGGCGAAGTGGGGCCACTCCTCGACGGGCAGGATGCACGCCGCGTGCGACCAGTACTCGAAGCTGTGGCCGCCCGTCCAGTAGGCGTCCTCGACCACCTTGCGGCCGACGGCGCCCAGCCGCGCGTACGGGATCAGCTCGTGCGAGCGGGCCAGCACCGAGATCGTGTCCAGCTGCACGGCGCCGAGATGACGCAGGACGCCTCGCACCCCGCCCCGCCTGTCGGGAGCGCCCAGGAACCCCTGGGCGCGCAGGGCTATGCGGCGGGCCTCGTCGGCCGAGAGTTCGAGGGTGGGGGGCGGCGTCGTCATGTCCTGCACGATAGAGGGCGCCACTGACACTCCGGCCCCCTGCGCAAGGGGCCCCCGACGAGGAATCACGGTGCTCCGCCCGGAAACCGGCGCCTACGGCTTCGCCGCGGGCGGGAACCCGGACTCAGCGGCGGGCCGGCAGATAGGCGTGGTTGCTCGCCAGCCCGAGGTCGGACGGAAGCAGTCCACCGACCCACACATCGCGCAGGGTGTCTTTGTTGAGCAGTGCCGCGCGCAGCTCCCCCTCCATGCGGAAGCCGGCCTTCTGCGCGACCGCGCGCGAGGCGGCGTTGCCGACCTCGGCGCGCCATTCCAGACGGGTGGCACCCAGTCTCATGAAGGCCCAGTGGGAGACGGCGGTGACGCTCTCCACCATGACGCCCCGGCCCCGGTGTTCCTTGCCCGCCCAGAAGCCGATCTCCCACGTGCCGGAGAAGGTGCGCATGGTCACGGCGACCGAGCCCATCAGCGGCCCGCCTTCGCGTGGCAGCACGGCGAAGGTGCACATGGTGCCGTTGCGCCAGCCGTCGGGGACCGTCTGCTCGGTGAACTCGGCGGCGTGTTGCCACTCGTAGGGGGAGGGAACCGTCGTCCACCGCTGGATGTCGGGATCCTGGCAGGCCTGGTGGACGGACTTCGTGTCCTCGGGGGTGAAGGTCCGCAGCAGCAGGCGTTCGGTGGTGAGGGTGATCGGCTCCATGCCGGGATTCTTGCCAGCACGGCGCGCCGATGCGAGCACTTTCCGTGCTCGACCGGCACCTTCAGTGCTTCCCGCGCGTTCACCTGATGGCGGACAGCAGGGCTCAGTGGCCATGGACCTCCCGACGCGGCCGGGTCCTCGCTTACGATGGCCGATGCGGTGGGGCCTACCTGCCGTGCCCGCGCCAGTGTCCACCACAGACCCAGTGCCAGGCCCGACCGGCAAGGAGACCAACCTCAGTGTCCGTCTTCAACAAGCTCATGCGTGCAGGCGAAGGCAAGATCCTGCGCAAACTGCACCGCATCGCGGACCAGGTCAACTCCATCGAAGAGGACTTCGTCAACCTCTCCGACGCCGAGTTGCGGGCGCTCACGGACGAGTACAAGCAGCGTTTCGCAGACGGTGAGAGCCTGGACGACCTGCTTCCCGAGGCGTTCGCCACCGTGCGTGAGGCCGCCAAGCGGGTGCTCGGCCAGCGCCACTACGACGTCCAGCTCATGGGCGGCGCCGCCCTGCACCTCGGATATGTCGCAGAGATGAAGACCGGTGAGGGCAAGACCCTCGTCGGCACGCTCCCCACCTATCTGAACGCGCTGTCCGGCAAGGGCGTCCACCTGATCACGGTGAACGACTACCTCGCCGAGCGCGACTCCGAGATGATGGGCCGCGTCCACAAGTTCCTGGGCCTCGAAGTCGGCTGCATCCTCGCCAACATGTCGCCGGCCCAGCGCCGTGAGCAGTACAACTGCGACATCACCTACGGCACGAACAACGAGTTCGGCTTCGACTATCTGCGCGACAACATGGCGTGGTCCAAGGACGAGCTCGTCCAGCGCGGCCACAACTTCGCCGTGGTCGACGAGGTCGACTCGATCCTCGTCGACGAGGCCCGTACGCCGCTGATCATCTCCGGCCCCGCCGACCAGGCCACCAAGTGGTACGGCGACTTCGCCAAGCTCGTGACGCGTCTCACCCGCGGCGAGGCGGGGAACCAGCTCAAGGGCATCGAGGAGACCGGCGACTACGAGGTCGACGAGAAGAAGCGCACCGTCGCGATCCACGAGTCCGGTGTCGCCAAGGTCGAGGACTGGCTCGGCATCGACAACCTCTACGAGTCGGTGAACACGCCCCTCGTCGGTTATCTGAACAACGCCATCAAGGCCAAGGAACTGTTCAAGAAGGACAAGGACTACGTCGTCATCGACGGCGAAGTCATGATCGTCGACGAGCACACCGGCCGTATCCTCGCCGGCCGCCGCTACAACGAGGGCATGCACCAGGCGATCGAGGCGAAGGAAGGGGTGGACATCAAGGACGAGAACCAGACGCTCGCCACGATCACCCTCCAGAACTTCTTCCGCCTCTACGACAAGCTCTCCGGTATGACCGGTACGGCGATGACCGAGGCCGCCGAGTTCCACCAGATCTACAAGCTCGGTGTCGTGCCGATCCCGACGAACAGGCCGATGGTCCGCAAGGACCAGTCCGACCTGATCTACCGCACCGAGGTCGCGAAGTTCGCCGCCGTCGTCGACGACATCGCGGAGAAGCACGAGAAGGGCCAGCCGATCCTCGTCGGCACCACCTCGGTCGAGAAGTCCGAGTACCTCTCGCAGCAGCTGAGCAAGCGCGGCATCCAGCACGAGGTCCTCAACGCCAAGCAGCACGACCGTGAGGCGACGATCGTCGCCCAGGCCGGCCGCAAGGGCGCCGTCACCGTCGCCACGAACATGGCCGGCCGTGGTACCGACATCAAGCTCGGCGGCAACCCTGACGACCTCGCGGAGGCCGAGCTGCGCCAGGCCGGTCTCGACCCCGTCGAGCACGTCGAGGAGTGGGCCGCGGCCCTGCCCGCCGCGCTGGAGCGCGCCGAGGCGGCCGTGAAGGCCGAGCACGATGAGGTCAAGGAGCTCGGCGGCCTGTATGTGCTCGGCACCGAGCGCCACGAGTCCCGCCGTATCGACAACCAGCTGCGCGGTCGTTCCGGCCGTCAGGGCGACCCCGGCGAGTCCCGTTTCTACCTCTCGCTCGGCGACGACCTGATGCGCCTGTTCAAGGCACAAATGGTCGAGCGCGTGATGTCGATGGCGAACGTGCCCGACGACGTCCCGATCGAGAACAAGATGGTGACGCGCGCGATCGCCTCCGCGCAGTCCCAGGTCGAGCAGCAGAACTTCGAGACCCGTAAGAACGTCCTGAAGTACGACGAGGTGCTCAACCGGCAGCGCGAGGTCATCTACGGCGAGCGCCGCCGCGTCCTGGAGGGCGAGGACCTGCACGAGCAGGTGCGTCACTTCATGGACGACACCATCGACGCCTACATCCAGGCGGAGACGGTCGAGGGCTTCGCCGAGGAGTGGGACCTGGACCGCCTGTGGGGCGCGTTCAAGCAGCTCTACCCGGTGAAGATCACCGTCGAGGAGCTGGAGGAGGCGGCCGGCGACCGTGCCGGTATCACCGCCGAGTTCATCGCCGACTCGATCAAGGACGACATCCACCAGCAGTACGACGAGCGTGAGAAGCAGCTCGGCTCGGACATCATGCGTGAGCTCGAGCGGCGCGTGGTGCTGTCGGTCCTGGACCGCAAGTGGCGCGAGCACCTCTACGAGATGGACTACCTCCAGGAGGGCATCGGCCTGCGCGCGATGGCGCAGAAGGACCCCTTGGTCGAGTACCAGCGTGAGGGCTTCGACATGTTCACCGCCATGATGGAGGGCATCAAGGAGGAGTCCGTCGGCTACCTGTTCAACCTGGAGGTCCAGGTCGAGCAGCAGGTCGAGGAGGTCCCGGTGCAGGAGGCGGCGGCGAAGACCTCGCTGGCCAAGGAGGACGCGGTGCCGGCGGGCGCGGGTCGTCCCGAGATCCGCGCGAAGGGGCTCGAGACGCCGCAGCGTCCCGACCGCCTGCACTTCTCCGCTCCTACGGTGGACGGCGAGGGCGGCGTGATCGAGGGCGACTTCGACAACGGCGACGGCCAGTCGCGGTCGGAGTCGGACGGCATGACGCGGGCGGAGCGCCGCAAGGCGCAGAAGACGGCGGGACGTCGTCGCAAGAAGTGACGGCGTACGCAGCATCCGACGGCCGGGGCCGGACACCGAGGGGTGTCCGGCCCCGGCCGCGGCTCCGCCGCTGATCGG
>NZ_JBSGZJ010000093.1:0-19172 GCF_053610925.1 Streptomyces sp. NPDC054847
CCTCTTCGTTGTTTCTGCCGGCGCTCTCGCCGTGCCCGCCGCGAGCCGTCGTCGAGTCGTGCGACGCTCCGTTCCCATGAGGCCTCCGCTGACATGAGGCCCCGCTTACTCCGGGCCGCCGCACCCGTTCTCTGCGGGGCGCCCGTTGATTCTTTTCCAGGCAGATGTATGCCCGTTTCAGGGTGCTGCACCATGCTGCACGAGCGGCTGCAGCAAGCTGACACTCCTTTCCCTTCTGGCACCCCCGTTCCGCTGGCAGTCTTCTCGTACAGGCAAACGGGCCGGGAACAAAAACCCGGAAAGTCCAGTAGGGGGAATCATGAAGAAGAACACCGCTCTCCGCACCGCAGGCGCTTTCTTCCTCGTCACCGGCGGGCTTGCGATCGCCGCCGCTCCGGCGCAGGCGAATGAGGCCCCCGGTGCGGGTGCCGGAATTTCCTCCTCCATCACGTGGCAGACCTCGGCTCCGATCCCGTCCGACGGTTCCATCACGTGGCAGACCCCGGCTCCGATCCTGTCCGACGGTTCCATCACCTGGCAGACCCCGGCGCCGGACGCTTCGGTCCTCGATTCCATCACCTGGCAGTAATACGCCGGCGGGCCGGTTCGGAAAAGAAGCTGTCCACGGAGAAAGCGCGAACGAGGAATCATGACAGTGATGCTGGAGGCCACGGAACAGGCGGCCAAGCCCGGCTACAAGCCGGTGGACCTGGACCGGTACCCCGCGGTGGACGACCTGGTCCAGCGCCTCGGACTCGGGGTCTTCGACCGCGACACACTCACCGCCCCGGTCGGCCGCAACGACTGCTGGGCAGGGGTCACCGACCAAGGCCACCCCGTCTTCGTCAAGCGTCTGGTCGGCCCCGAGGACGATGTGCGGGCCAGGATGCGCAGGCTCCGGTCCTTCGAACGGTGCGCGCGGACGCTGCCTCTGGACGCGCTGCGCGGGCCCCGGCTGCTCGGCTTCGACGATGCCGGCGCCTTGGTCGCCTTCGCGCTGGTGGAAGACGCGCACAACGGCGCGGAGCTGATGGTCGACGAGGCTTTCGACGGTGGCCTCGCCCGCCGGATCGGCACCGCCATCGGCCTGCTGCACGAGGCACGGCCCGCCGGATACCAGGAATTCGACGACTCGCCGCCCACGCAGCCTTCCGTACGTCTCCTC
The DNA here is from genome assembly GCF_053610925.1 of Streptomyces sp. NPDC054847. Classification (NCBI taxonomy): domain Bacteria; kingdom Bacillati; phylum Actinomycetota; class Actinomycetes; order Kitasatosporales; family Streptomycetaceae; genus Streptomyces; species Streptomyces sp. NPDC054847. The sequence goes on from NZ_JBSGZJ010000093.1 coordinate 1,166, forward strand.
CACGGAATTCCGCTGCCGATGTTCGAGAACCTCAGCTTCGGTGAGACGCAGGCCTGGCGGCTCATGCAGCAGGACACGGAATTGGTTCGCGGGGTCGCCCGGCTGCGCGAACAGGAGAAGCAAGCTCCCAAGGTTCCGTCTCACTGCGATCTGCGCGTGGACCAGTTCCTGATCAAGGGTGACGAATTCTATGTGACCGACTGGGAGGAGTTCCGCCTCGCGGATCCCGCCCGTGACGTCGGTTCCTTCGCCGGCGAATGGCTCTACCGCTCGGTGCTGGACATCGTGACGAATCGCGGCGACGCGACGACGTTCGAGGTCGAGCTCACCCACGACATCGTGCTCAGCCGTGGCGCGGAAAAACTGGAACGACTTCTTCCGATCATCCGTGAGTTCTGGTCCGGATACCGAAAGGCCCGCCCCGAGATCGACCCGGGACTGACCCACAGGGCGACCGCCTTCGCCGGCTGGCATCTGCTGGACCGGCTGATGGCCGGCTCACAGCGCAGCGCACGCCTCTCCGGCATCGAGCGCGCAGCCGCGGGTATCGGCCGCGCGGCCCTGCTCGCCCCGCACAAGTTCGCGGCCACGCTCGGCCTCGACGATTCCGAGGAGATCAGCAGATGACGGCGATCACCGCCGCCCCGGCACTGCCGGACCGGCTCATCGGAGCCCTTCGGGATGTCCACGTCACCGACGACGGCACAACCGCCCGGCTCGGTTCCCGTACGGTCACCTCCGACAACCCGCGTGAGATGCGCCGGCTCCTCGCCGAAGCGCTGTACGACGTACTGCACGCCGGCCAGGACGTGGACAAGGGCGACCTGCCTCTCAACCTGCGTGACGAGAGCTTCGAGAAGCAGCTCGCCTCGGTGGTCCCGCATCGTGGCACCACCACCCGGGTGCGGGTGCTCGACGCCGGTGACCACACCGCGGCGGGTGACGGACCGCTGCTCGTGGAACGGGACGGCGTCCGCGTGTGGGTCCCCCGCGACCATGTCGTGGACGGCGACCCCACCGCCCCCGGCAGCATCCCGACCCTGCGGGTCGCCGCGCTGCGGCCCGCCCTGTCGCCCGGCTTCTTCATGGTCGACGGAGCGCGCCCCAGGCCGCGCGGCGACCGCACGCTGCGGGTGTACGTGCATGTCACGGCCGCCCGGCACGCGGCGCCCGTGTGGGGGCGGGTGCTCGCCCGTCTCGAGGCCGACGGTGTCCCCTACCGCAGCAAGGCCCTGTCGGCCCGTGCGCTGTACCCCCGGCGTGACGCGCTGGTGGTCTATCTGACGGGGGAGGCGGCGGACGCGGCCGGCTCTGTGGCCGAGGCGGTACGCGGTGCCGACGGCGTGGGCACGGAAACATCCGTGTTCACCCGCGAGTTGGCCCCCGGCGTCTCCGTCGCGGAGGAACCGGACGACCCGCGACCGGCGATGTCCGGTCTGAGCTTCGGCCAGCACCGGGCCACCGCCACGGCGCACGCCCTGCTCGACGCCGCCCGCGGCGAGGGACCGTTCGAGGAGCTGCTGGCCGAGGCGCTGAGCGAGGCCGGCGCCGACCCGGCCGCCCCGTACCGGAATCTGCCTCGCCGCTGAGGACCCCTGCCGGAGCCGGTTTCCCCCCGTCCCGGCTCCGGCAGGAAGAACCGTTCGCCCGACGGCTGAGGCGGTTGCAGGGGGCGACCCAGAGCGCCCTCTGTTTTCGACTCAGCCTCGTCCGGGCCGGCCGACGCCGGCCCCTGCTTCCAGGAGAACACCATGCAGAACAACACCGAGATCATGGACCTCATCGCCAACTACGACGCCTACGCCGACGTCGACGAGCTGAACGTCACCGCCGCCGCGGACGCCCCGGCCACCACGCCGGTCTGCGCCGCGAGCGTCGCCAGCTCCACCTGGTGCGCCTCGGCCGCCTCGGCGATCTCCGGTGCCACCTACGAGGCCGGCTGCTGACACCCGCACCTCGCGTTCCGGGCGCCGGTGCGCGCCCACATCTGACGAGTACCTGACACACAAGGAGTTTCCATGGACAAGACCGGTGCGATCACCGAGCTGATCGAGGGCTACGACTCGTACAGCGACGCGGAGGAGCTCAACTCCACCGCCGCCGCCGAGGCCCCGGCCACCAGCGCCCCGTGCGGAGCGGCCAGCGTCTCCTGGCTCGCCAGCCAGTTCACCGTCAAGACGTACAAGGAAGGCTGCTGACCATGGCCGACCTCCAGCAGACGGGTTCCATCAGCGAGCTCGTCGCGGGCTACGACACGTACAGCGAGGCGGGCGAGCTCGTCGCGGAGGCTGCGGCGGACGCTCCGGCGTCCACCCCGACCTGCGCCGCGGCGACCATCTCCTGGCTGGGCAGCCAGCTCACGGTGAAGACGTACAAGGAAGGCTGCTGAGCGGACGGCACCAGCCGGGCGTCCGGGCGTGGCACCGCCGCACCAGCGGCGGTCCCGCCCGGCCCCGCCCGGCCCCTTCCCCGGCACGGACCCGCCCCCAGGGCGAGAAAGGCACGACACCGCATGTCTGTCACCACAGCGGAACGCACCGAAGGCAGGGCCGGGGACGACGCGCTCCGGACCGCCCAGGAGCGCGCCCAGGAACTGATGGGGATGGCCGACGTCCTGCGTCCCGCCGCCGTCCGCACGGCGGCCACCCTGCGGCTGGCCGACCACATCGACGCCGGCGCCACCGGCACGGCCGAGCTCGCGAAGCTGACCGACACGCATCCCGAACTGCTCGACATGCTGCTGCGCCACCTGGTGCGGCTGGGCATCCTCGACCGGGACGAGCACGACGGAAGCTACTCCGTGACAGGTCTCGGCTCGCTCCTGCGTGACTCCGATCCGGCCGGGCTGCGGCAGCACCTCAGCATGGACGGGCTCTTCGGCCGTACCGACCTCGCGCTGATCAACATCCTGCACACCGTGCGGACCGGAGAGCCGGCACACGCCTCCGTCTTCGGCCAGGGCTACTGGGAGACCGTCAACGAGGATCCGCGGTTCGCGGCCGCCTTCCGGAAGGAGGGGCCCCAGCAACTGGGCTGGGGCGCCGAGTTGATCCACGAGGCCTACGACTGGTCCGACGTGGGCTCGGTCACCGACGTCGGCGGCAACAACGGCACACTCCTCATTGAACTCGCCCTGCGCAACCCGCACCTGCGCGGCCGGGTCCTCGACCTCAAGAACGCCTCCGAAGTGGCGGCACTGCGCTTCGACGAGAGCGGACTGGGTGACCGGCTCACCGCGGAGACCGGCAGCTTCTTCGACCCCATCACCCCTGGCTCCGACGTCTACCTGCTGTCGGCGATCCTGGCGGACTGGAACGACGAGCAGGCGGTCGCGATCCTGCGCCGTGTCGCGGAGGCGGCCGGCCGCGACGGCCGGGTCCTGATCGCCGACGTCAACATTCCGGTGGAGGCCGACGGTCCGGCGACAGCCGCCACCGAGCTCTACATCCGTGCCGTGATGCCGCGTCCGGTCCGCACGGTCGCGGAGATCAAGGCACTGGCCGCCACGGCCGGCCTGCGGCTCTCGTGGGAAGGCCCGGTCACTCCGGTCCGTTCGCTGCTGGAGTTCCGCAATGCTTGAATTCCACGCGCTGCACAAGGCCTTCGGTGAGCGGAAGGTGCTGCGTGGGTTGACATTCGGCGTCCGGCCCGGCGAACTCTTCGGCTTCTGCGGGGCGAACGGCGCCGGCAAGACGACCGCCATGCGCATCGCACTCGGCGTACTCCAGGCGGACAGCGGCGAGGTCCGCTGGCAGGGCCGGCCGGTCGACGCCGCCTCACGGGCCCGCATCGGTTACATGCCGGAAGAGCGGGGCCTCTACGCCAAGATGACGCCGCGTGACCAGCTCGTGCACTTCGCTGTTCTGAGCGGTGTCGAGCGCGCGGTCGCACGCCGCCGCGCGGAGGAGTGGATGGAGCGGCTCGGCGTCGTCGCGGCACCCAAGGACGCGCTCGAGAAACTGTCGCTGGGCAATCAGCAGAAGGTCCAGCTCATCGCCTCCCTCATCCACGACCCCGACGTCCTGGTGCTCGACGAGCCCTTCTCCGGACTCGACCCGGTGGCCGTCGACGCGATGGCCGACGCACTGACGGACTTCTCACGCCGCGGGGTTCCCGTGGTCTTCTCCAGCCACCAGCTCGACCTCGTGGAACGGCTCTGCGACCGCGTCGGCATCGTCAGGGACGGCACCCTCGTCGCCGAGGGAACCGTCGAGGAGCTGCGCGCCGGCGCCGACCGCGGACCGGTCGAGGTCGAACTGAGTGGCGCCGAGGACGACTGGTCCGGCGCTCTTGAAGGCATCGACGGCGTCGAGGTCGTCGGGAAGCAGGGCCGTACGGTCCTGCTCCGCGTGGCGGACGGCGTACCGGCCGCGCGGATCCTCGACGTGGCGGGCGCTGCGGGCGAGATCGAGCGATTCGGGCGTCGCAGGCCGGCACTCGCCGACATCTTCCGCGAATCAGTGGGGGGTTGACCCCCCGATGGCACCTCAGACGATGAAACGCGACGATCACATGGCACAGCAGAAGGAACAACAGTCCGCGGCTCGGACCGGACAGCAGCCCGCGGACCACAGGGGCGCCGGATCGGTGCCGCGGCCGGACGACGCGGCGAAAACGGACCCGCGCCGCGTGCGCGACAGCGAGCTCGTCCTCGCCATCGCCCGCAGGGAACTCGCACAGCAACTGACCAACAAGGCTTTCTGGATGTCGGTCGCGATCACCGCGATCATGATGGCCGTCACCTTCGGCGCCACCAGCTACTTCCAGAGCGGCGGGGGAGAGCGGCCGAGCGTCGTCCTCACCGGCCGGCAGTCGGCGCTCGCGCCCGCCCTGCGCCCCCACGCCGACGTCTCGACCGCCTCCGACGCCGACGCGGCACGGGCGGCCGTGCGTGACGGCAAGGCTGATGCCGCGGTGATCGACGGACCGGGTGGAATCGTCGTCCAGCGTGAACTGCCGGAGGAACTGGGCCGCCTGCTCCAGGAGGCCCACCGGGCCGTCGTCCTCGACGCGTCGCTGCGCGGGCACGGGCTGAGCGCGGCGGAGGCCGCCGAGGCCGCCGCGGTGCCCCCGCTGCCGACCAACACGCTGGACCCGGACGCCGTACGCACGATCCAGCGCACGACCACCGCGGCCACCGCGGTCTTCATCCTCTTCATGCTGATGCTGGTGTCCGGCCTCGCCGTCGCACAGGGCGTCGCGGAGGAGAAGTCCAGCCGGATCGCGGAAGTGCTGCTCGCCAAGGTCAGAGCCCGCCACCTGCTGGCAGGGAAGATCGTCGGTCTCGGCGCCTCCGCGCTGGTCCAGATCCTGGTTCTGGCGACGGCCTGCCTGGGAGCGGCGGTCGCCTTCGGTCTCTTCGAGGCCCCGGCGGACGCCGTCGGCGCCGGACTGAACGTGCTGGTCTGGTTCGTCCCCGGCTACATCCTCTTCGTGACGCTCTACGCGGTGGCCGGCTCGCTGGTCTCCCGCCCCGAGGACGTCAACCACGTCGTCGGACCGGTCAACGGCATCCAGATGCTGGGACTGATCGGGCCCGGCCTGGCCCTGGCCGGATCCACCGACTCGGCCACCGTCGAGATCCTCTCGCTGGTGCCGGGCGTCTCATGGGCGGCCATGCCTGTCCGCATGGCTTACGAGGACGTGCCCTGGTGGCAGATCGGCACCGCATTCGGCCTGATGCTCACTACCGCCGCCGTACTGATCCGCCTCGGCGGACGGGTCTACGCCGGAGGTCTGCTGCAGCACGGCGGGATCGTCAAGGTGAAGGACGCCCTGCGCGGCGCCCGTCTCTGAACCGGACCTCGTCTCGGCCCCGCGCCGCCGTCGCGGCGCCGCACCTCACGCCCGCCGCGCGGTGGACGAGCTTGCCGTCAACAGCTTCGGCACAGCGGTCCCGCCGGCATGACGGCGATGCGCACCGCGCCCGACCACCGTACTGATCAGAGGAGTTGGACTGCCATGAAGCACACAGCAGGGGCCGGGGCGGAACCCGTGGCCGAGCTGAAGGTGCTGCGGGAACTCGCCCGCGGCAACGGACTGCAACTGGCGGCCGTCGGCCTGCTCGCCCTTGTCTCCACCGGGGCGACGCTCGCTCTGCCGCTGGTCGTGGGCAAGCTGCTGGGCGCGATCCAGAGCGGCGAAGGCCTTGGCGTGTGGGCCACCGTGATGGTGGCTGCGGGATTCGGGTCCGCCGCCGCCGGAGCGCTGGCCTCCTTCCTGCTCGGCCGGATGGGGCAGCGGCTCATCTGCCGGCTGCGGGTGCGGACCATGCGGCACTCGCTCGGTCTGCGGCTCGCTGACGCCCGGCGTGAGGGCAGCGGCAACCTCGTGGCCCGGCTGACCTCGGACGCCGCCCGGATCAAGAATCTGATCGACATCGGCCCCGTGCAGCTGCCGATGGCAGGCATCACCGTTCTCGGCACGCTCGTGGTCATGGGGCTGCTCGACTGGGTCCTGCTGCTGATCACGGTCGGCGCGTTCCTGGCCGCCGTCGGCATCATCACGCTCGTCGTCAAGGGGCTTCGCCGCAAGTACGCCGCCGTGGGCGAGGAGGTCGGCACACTCGCCCAGAGCTTCGTCGCCGCATTGGACTCACTGACCGTCATCAAGGCGTACCGGGCCGAGGACGCCGTGTCCGCGAACCTGGCGGAGCGTGCCCGGAAGGTGGCGAAGCTGGAGACCGATGCCGCGCGCATGGAGTCGTTGATGGTGCCGGTGATCAACCTCGGACAGCAGATCGCGTTGGTCGCCGTCGTCGTCGGTGGCGGTGCGCGAATGCTCGACGGTCACCTCCTCCTTGCGGACTTCGTCGCCTTCCTGCTCTACCTGCTGCAGCTGACCGCTCCGCTGATCATGGCCGCGTCCGGGGTCAGCGGGATCCAGCTGGGCCTGGTGGCCCGTAAGCGCTTCGAGGACGTCTTCGCGCTGCCGGCCGAGGAGGGCACCTACGCGCCGGCCGTGTCGTCAACGGCCTCCCCGTCCGCCTCCGTGCCGACACGAGCCGTCGCCTCCGCGGAGGTTCCGGCAGTCCGCTTCGAGGACGTGGTGTTCGGCTACGAGGCTGAGCGCCCTGTGCTGCGCGGCGCCCGCTTCACCGTTCCGGGCCGGGGTCTCACCGCAGTCGTAGGTCTGTCCGGCTCGGGGAAGACCACCGTCCTGTCCCTGATCGAGCGCTTCATGGAGCCCGACAGCGGTCGCATCGAGGTCCACGGCCGGGACCTGGCCGACTGGTCCCCGGCCGACCTCCGGAGCCGTATCGCCTACGTCGACCAGGCATCCACCCTCCTGCAGGAGTCCGTACGGGCCAACCTCGTCCTCGGCCGGCGGCGACCTGCCGACGACGCCACCCTCTACTCCGTATTGGACAGGGTCGGTCTCGCCGAAGACATCCGGGCGCTCCCCGACGGCCTGGACACCGTGCTCGACGGCACCACCGGGCTGTCCGGTGGACAGCGACAGCGACTGGCGCTGGCCCGCGCGGTGCTGGCCGACGCGGACCTGGTTCTCCTCGACGAGCCCACCTCGCATCTGGACAGCGTCAACGAGCAGCGGTTGCGACTTGCCGTCGACCGACTGGCGGCAGAGCGCGCCGTGGTCGTCGTCGCCCATCGGATCTCCACCATCCAGCACGCCGATCACGTGATCGTCGTGGACCGCGGTGCCGTCACCGACGAGGGGGGACACGCCGCACTTGTGGACCGCTGCCCCGCCTACGCCGAGCTCGTGGCAGGCCAGTCGCTCGGTGCGGATTTCCGAGCACCCATCGCGGCCTGACCGACTCTCCGCCTTGGCCCGACCGCCGGCTTGTTTCACGTGAAACACGGTCCGCCTGCCTTCGCCCTGCCACGTTTCACGTGAAACACGGTCGGGCCGACATCGTCCCGACACCGTTCCCAGGAGCCTTCATGACCGGCACCGCCGTCTCCGCCGCCACGCCTCAGTACTCGGTGCTGATGCCCTTCACCCCGTCCCGTCCGGAGCAGGCGCTGCCGTACGCGGCGCTGACTCAATGGACCGGCGCCCACCGGCTGTGGCAGGGCCAGTCCTCCGTCGGTGAGCCGCACCAGACGTTCGCCTATATGGCCGCGTCCGGCTTCCGTGTCCCGGCCGGAACCGGAGTCACCGTGATGCCGCTGCGCCACCCCTACGAAGCCGCACTTCAGGCACAGTCGCTGGCGGTCACCATGAACCATCCCGTGGTGGCGGGCTTCGGACCGGGTGCCGGTGTTCTTCAGAAGAACCTGCTCGGGGCTCCCTATCGCAGCCAGCTCGGCGCCTGCCGGGAGTACGTCACGGCGGTACGCGGGTTGCTGGACGGTGAAGCGGTCGACCTGGACGGCGAGTTCTTCCGGGTCCGCGGCCGGCTCCCGGTGCAGCCGCGGCCCGAGGTGGAGGTGGGCCTCGGAGTGCTGCGTCCCGGTATGGCCAAGCTCGCCGGTGAGGTCGCCGACACGGCCATCACCTGGCTGACCCCCGCGACGTATCTGCGCGACGTGGTGGTGCCGGCGCTCGAGGAAGGTGCGGCACGCGCCGGGCGCGCCCGGCCCCGCCTCGTGGCCATGGTGCCGGTGGCCCTGGCCGCGGACGGCCGGGAACCGACGGACGTGGCGCTCGCGAGCAACTCGGCCCACATGTCGCTGCCGCACTACCGGGACATGCTGCACCGGTCCGGAATCGATGTGGACATGGAGACCGACCCGGTGGCCAGCGCCAAGGCTCTGATCGCGGGGGGCGCCTTTGTGTACGGCGGACCGCTGGACATCGCAGAGGCCTTCGACGAATACCGAAGCGCCGGTGTCGACGAGATCGTCCTGAACGTCTCCGGGGTCTTCGCCACCACCGGGACCCGGACAGCTCTGAAGGAACTCGAAACACTCCTGCGTGAGGTGCTCTCATGACGCGAACCCCGCTGTGGTCCCCTCAGGCCTCTCCCGTACGGACCCCGCTCCCCCGCTCGCCCGGGGCTTCGGGCCCTGCGTCCCCATCCGTCCATGCCTCGTCGGCAGCGCATCCAGCGGCTGCTCCGTCAGCACAGGAGTCACCTGCGCCAACGCCGCAGGCACCTGAACTGGGCGTGGAGCGGCTCCTGATGGTCAGTACCGGCTCCGCCTACGCCACCAGCCTGCCCTTCTGGCTCGACTGGCTGCGCGCCTCCTACGCCGGCCTCGAAGTGTCCGTCGTCCTCACCGGCAGCGCCCGGCGATTCGTCACCCGGCAAGCGCTCGCCCACCGGGTCGCCGGCGACGTCCTCTTCGACGAGTGGCCGGAGGACGAAGTGCACGCCCGTCACGTGGCGCTCGCCGAATGGGCCGAGGCACTCGTCGTCTACCCGGCGACGCTCCACTACACGGCACGCCTGGCCCTCGGCCTCGCCGACAGCCCCTCCCTGCTCGCCGCCCAGTGCACCCGCGCTCCGATCGCCGTGGCGCCCGCACTTCCGCCCGGCGGTCTCGACAGTCCCGCCTTCCGTGAGCACTGGTCGCAGTTGTCGGCCCGCCCCAATGTCGTGATGGTGCCACCCGAGCAGGGCCGCAGTCTGACCACCGGCCGTATGGAGGCATGGGTCCCACCGACCCTGCCCGAGGTGATCGAACGGCTCGAGGGCCGACGCGTCCAGCTCATCGACGACCAACGTGTCCACCCGGAAAGAAAGGCACTGCTGTGACGCTCCCGACCCTCGAAGCGGAAGCGGTGACCCGCTACGGCACCGGCCTGTTGCGCACGGAGGTCCGCCTGCTCCCCGGAGGGCTCCACCAGTGGCGCAGGGCTCCTGGCCCGTATGCCCCCGCTCCGTTCGTTCCCGTGCCGCGCACACCGCCCGCCGTGACAGGTCCCGGCGTCCGCGTCGTCTTCGGCGCGGCCGACGGCGTCGGCCGCACGTACCACCTCGAGGGGGAGCACTCCGTCGCGTATCTGCTGCTCACCGGCGGTCCGGGCGCCGTCCCGCCGCAGGCGCTGCGGGACCTCGGTACGACCCTGCGGGCGCTGCACGACGTGCCGCCGCCGGCCTCGGCCCGGGCCCACGGGTCCCGTGGGCTCGACCGGCTGGACAGCTGGCTGACCGGCCGCGCCCCGACACCGCGCGCGGCCCAGGCCGCCGAGCAGATGCGCAAGGCCCTCGGTGACCCGGCATGGGCGACGGTGCGCGGATGGCACCAGCGGGTCGTCGGGGACACCCCCACCGTGCTGGCGCACGGTGCGGCCGGCCTGGGCTCGCTGATAGCAGGCCCCGACGGTTCGGCGACGCTGCTGGCGGGTGAGGACCTGAGTGTCCTTCCCTGGTACGTCGACATCGGCTGGATCATCGGCGAACTCGTCGAACTCAAGTGGCAGTTGGGCGGCGACCCCGTCGCCTGGCAGGCCCATATCGACGCCCTGTGCGAGGGGTACGGCCGTGATCCGGGCGCCGACTGGCAGTGGCTCGCGGTGCTGCGCATCATGCTGCACGTCCACGACATCGCCGCGTATCTCGACGAACCTGTGGACAGCTTCCAGCAGTACGCCGACTTCCTGCGCTTCCTCATCGGCCTGCGGGGAGCGGTGACATGACGCCGCCTCTGCCCGGCCCCGCCGGCCTCGACCGCTTCACCCTGCCGAACGGGCTTCGCGTTCTGCTGCAGCATCAACCGGGCATTCCCCGGGCCGCGGTGTCCGTGCACTACGGCGTCGGATTCCGCTCCGAGCCCTCCGGCCGCGAAGGCTTCGCACACCTCTTCGAACACCTCATGTTCCGCGGCAGCGTCAGCCTTCCCGGAGGCCGGTTCTACGACCATGTGCACCGGCTCGGCAGCCGTGCCAACGGGACCACGCACCAGGACTACACGGACTACTTCCAGGTCGCGCCCGCAGAGGCACTGGAGCAGGCACTCTTCGCGGAGGCCGACCGGATGCGGGCGCCCCTGTTCACAGAACACCACCTGGCCGAACAACTGGCAGGCGTGGCGGACGAGATCCACGGCGCGACCACCGACCGGCCCTACGGCGGACTCCCCTGGCCGCTTCTGCCAGGAGTTCTCTTCAGCCGGCACGCCAACGCTCATGACGGATACGGCGATCCCGTAACGCTGGCGAAGACCACGATCGAGGACTGCGAGGAGTTCTTCACCGCGCACTACGCACCCGGGAACGCGGTCCTCACCGTTGTCGGCGCGGCCGAGCCGGATGTCACCCGTGCGCTGATCGAACGTCATTTCGGCGGCATTCCCGCGCGGCCGCATCCACTGCCGCCCACCCTTCACGAGTCCCTTCCGACGACGGACCGCTGGGCCAGGTACCAGGAGCCCGGAGTCAGCGCCACCGTGCTGGCCCTGGGGCACCGCCTGCCCGATCCGGAGAGGGACCTGTCCGGCTATCTCGCGCACGCGGTACTGGCCGCACTGCTGAACCGCCACGGGGCCGCCGCCCTCGGCCTCCCCTCGGCCGCCGCGAACTGCGGATTCTTCGGGCCGCTGGACGCCAGGGACCCGGACCCGCTGGTCGTGACGGCCGTCCTTCCGGCCGGCCGGACCCCCGAGGAGGTGGTCCGTGCGATCACGGACCGGCTGCGCACCTGGGCGGACGATCCCGGTCTGAACGAGGCCGTCCCCCGGGCGGCCCGGCTGATGGCGGTGGAGCACGAGCGCGCCCACGCGGACATCGAGACAAGGTCTCGCGCGCTCGGCCGGCTGGAGACGCTGTTCGGCAGAGCGGAACTGCTCGAGGCGATCCCTGGGCTGATACGGGAGGTGCGGACCGACCAGGTGGCTGATGCGGCGCGTTCACTGGCACAGCAACCGAAGGCGGTCCTGGTCATCGAGCCGGGCGCCCGTCGCACCCGTCCTGTCCCGGTGCGCTCGGACTCTTCCGGCCCGTCATCGGCCGCGGTCGGCGGAACGGCGCAGGCGGTGGACGCGTTCCCGCGCCCCGGGGCCCTGCCGGTTCCCGGACCCGGTGCGCCCCTCGTGCCGGGACGCCTGCCCACCCGCGAAGTGGAACTGCCCGGAGGCACGCGTGTGGTCGCGGTCGCCGATCGCCGCTCCCCTCTGGTGGAACTGCGCTGGCGGGTGCCGCTCGGGCGGGCCGGATGGCGCAGTCCCGGCGCTGCCCGTGAACGGGTCCGTGCCCGCGCACGGCACATCCGTGCTGCCGCGCGGACCGAGGACTTCGGCGGAACGCTCGCGGTCGCCGTCGACGGCGAATGGCTGGACGTCTCGGGTCACGCACCGACCGGACGGACAGCCGACTGGCTGACCGTGCTCGCCGAGCTGGCGCCCGCCATGCTCGCCGAGCACTCGACCCTCGATCGTCCGGGGACGCCGGTTCCCCCGCGTACCCCGGAAGAGGAGCTCGACGACCGTGTACGGGCGGAGCTGATTGCGCACGCCACGGTCGGCGCGGGCACGCTGATCGCCGTAGGGGAACTGGACCCGGACACCGTCGTCGCCCGGGCGGCGGACGCGCTCGAGCCCTGGAGCAGGGTGCGCGAGCAGTCCGCGCCGGAAACCGCCAGGCCGCCGTACGAGCACGACGACGGAGCGCCGCGGGAGTCGCACGCCGTCGACGGCGCGCATGTGCGGCTGCTGCTCTCCGTCATGGAACGGCCGGTCACCGGGGCGGCCGACGAGGCGGCACGGTTCCTCGCCACGGCCGCCATGGGCGGCTTCTTCGGCGGCCGGCTCGCCGGGCGGTTCGCGGACCGCACGGTCGCGGGCTTCGAGATGTACACGGGGCGGGACACGGTCTGCGGGGTGCCGCGTGCGTTTCTGCGCGGAAGAGTGCCTTCGGATGCTCTGGAAGAAGCGTGGGCCGGTATCCGTGCCGAGGCCGACCGGCTTGCCGCCGAGCCCTTCACGGAACGGGAACTGCGGCCCGTACGTGACTTCTGCGCCGCCCAGTTGCTCGCCGCCTTCGATTCACCGGCCGCCCGCGCGGACCTGCTGCGGCGAACGGTGTCCGCCGGAGGTGATGCCGACCTTCCCCTCCTGCTCCCCGGTCTGCTGCGTGCGGTCGCCGCCGAGGACGTCTCCCGGGCGGCCGGGCGGCTGTTCCTGCCACGGGCCGTGCCGGCGGCCGTCCACTGAGGTGCGGACGACGGAAAGCGCCACCGGGTCCGTCGGGACCCGGTGGCGCCGGAAGCGGGAAGGCGGAGAAAGGACGAGGGGCGGGAGGTCAGGAGTGGCCGGGTCGGGTGACGGCGCGGTCCGCCTGACGGCCCAGCACCACGGTCAGGGCGAGGGCCACAAGACCGGCGGCACTCGCCGCGCCCGTGAGGTCGGTGCCCAGGCCGAGCCCGAGGCCCACCGCGGTGACCAGCCCGAGCAGGACGAGATACAGACCGAAGAGGTTGCGCGAACCGGCGGCGGAAAGAGCCTGCGTGGCGGCGCGGCCACGGCTGCGGGACGCGGCCCAGGTCAGCAGGGAGGGGCCGAGGACGGCACCGGCGATCGGGCCGGCGGGCACAAGGCTGCCACCGATGTCGATGCAGACGAAGGCGACGGCGAGCGACGCGCCGAGCCCCGGGTAGTACCACCAGGGACTCCTGCCGGAGGAGGCGTCCTGTCGGCCGTGACCGGTGCCGTGTGGGGGGTGCACTGATTCGTTTGCCATGCACAGAAAGCTAGTTGGGCCCGGACCGGCCGGACAGCCGCGGCGGCTGCAGGATCATGGCACCCCGCTGCAGCATGCTGTCAGTGAGGGGACCTCCCCGCGGCTCATCCGGGTGCCAGGCTCACCCTGATCCCCACGCACGGGCGTGGGACAGGACGACGGGGGACACGACGGCTCATGCGAGCTCTACCGGGAGGAACCAATGAAGGACGACGGGCCGGCCGAAGCGCCGCCGGGCACCGCTGAACACCTGTTGTTCACGGTGGTCAGGACCGACGAGAACGCCGCGCCGGGCCAGACGACGGCGATCCGGCTCATCGGGCTGCTGCCCGCCGACTGGGCATGCGTGTCGACGGTCGGCAACAACGAGATCGCCCTGGGCATCCCCCTGCACTCCGTCCCCGGCACCCCCGGTGAGATCCGCGGTCGGTTGGAGACGGTGCTCACGGACAGCGCTCTGACCGGGTGGCGCATCAGGCCGTCCTAGAAGGCCCCGCAGCGGCGGGCCGGGTGGCTGCCCGGCCACCCCGCCGCCGCGGACCCACCGGTCAGACCCAGCCCCGCTCCCGCGCCAGAAGTGCCGCCTGCGCACGGCTGCCGGCGCCGAGGATGCGGAGCAGGTCGGCGATGTGCCGCCGATAGGTCCGCACCGAGATCTTCAGCTCCCTGGCGCCGACCTCGTCCTTCTCGACCCGGCACATGGATTCCAGTACCAGCCGCTCCGTCTCGGACAGTCCGCCGCTGGCGGTGTCCGTCGGATCGGTGAGCTCGGCCAGGGGCTGGGCCTGGTCCCAGATCTTCTCGAACAGCGCCAGGATGTTGGCGACGAGCCCCGTCTCCCGCGCCATCAGCGCGCCCCGCGCCGTGTCCGAGGGATCCAGCGGGACGAGCGCGGTACGCCGGTCGAAGACGATGATGCGCTCCGTCACCTCCTCGGTCACCCGGATCTCCGCCCCGTGCGCGGCGATCTCCCGCAGGTAGGCGAGCGTCGGAGGATCATCGAGGGCCTCCTTGATGACGATGTTCCGGATGCGTAGGCCCCGCCGCAGGCAACGCAGGTCCAGGGGGCGCGAGTGCGCGATGCTGTCGGCGGTCAGCGCGGTGTAGGGGTCGACGGACAGCACTTCCTCACGGGCGAAGAAGGCAAGGTCGTCCAGCCGGCTGCGGATCTGCGGAATGCTCTCCATCCGCTCCACGCTCTGCGGCGGGAGCGCGTGCACCCCTTGCTCGGCGCACAGGGAGGCCGTCAAGTGGCGTGCCTGCGTGACGGCTTGCAACTCCTGGTGCAGGTCCCGCAGTCGTACGTCGATCAGCTGGTCGACGGCCGTGGCGGGGTCCGCCGCGGACAGGGTCGGGCCGCCTTCGCCTTCCGTGGATCTCAGCAGTCGCAGTTCGCACAGCCGGTCCCTGGCGGCCGCGGCGGACTCGAGCGAGGTGTGGAACAGAAGATGGATGTCGTCCGCGGAAGTGTCGGGATTACGCAGGAAGTGCCGGTAGATCGACTCTTCCAGTGCGGAGATCCCCAGGACGGACAGGTCGTTGACGGTCAAATCGTGCTCCCCGGTTTTCTGCCGGCGCGCCTGGTCAGGTGGCGTGCGCGGCGTTGGGGCTGATCGTAATGGGATAGCAAAGTAGGCAAGTAGCCCCCGTAGCGGCGCGACCCGCGTCTGTCGAATCGGGCCCCGGTGCTTCTTCCGTTTCTGCGTTGCCTCCTGAAGGGGGATCAGCCCGGTGCGAGAACGACGAACCACCCCGCAGCGGTCGGTGGAGGACCGCGGATGTGGGCTGTCGCGTAGGCGCTGATCTGCACGATCAGCGAGTGGCGGGATTCGGGGAACATCCATGGACGGCCTCGGGCGGGTGCGCAACTCGGCGGCTGTTCCCCGGCGGGCTGGGCCGTCCGAGTGTTGTTCATCAGAAGAACTGCGCAGTGGCGGCGTCGCTCCCCCACTTCTCGGAATGCGTACACATCATGAGGAAGGTATGTAAAGCGCTCAACCCGAAAGCGAGGGGTCATGGCCACCTTCAAGGTCAGGAATCTGTGGAACGCGTTCCTCACCGCGTTCTTTGCTCTGCTTGCCTCGGTGGGGCTCACCACCGCCGGCGCGACCGCCGCCACGGCACAGCCCGCCGCGCAGTCCCCCGACGAGCCGGCCGGCGCCGCCCGTCCGAAGGCGCTGCGCGCGACGGTGCCGGCTCAGACCAGGCGACAGGTCACATGGCCGGCACCGACGGTGCGCGACCGGTCGCTGCCGCCCACGATGAAACAGCGCATCAGCGCCGAGGCGCACGGATCGTCTCCCGCTGTGCGGCATCTGTCAGGGCCCGACACGAGTGGCGCGTATCCGCCGGCGCCCTACGCAGGCCCGTTCCGCGCCGCCACATCAACCGGTGCCTCCTCGGCAGCCGCCCCTGTCCCCGCGGTGCCGTCCCCCGCAGCCTCCGCCCCCGCTGCCGCGACAGGGTCCGCCGCCCGCTTCGGGGACGTCCCCTCGATGAGCACTTCCACCGGCGCCGACGCTCAGGCCGACAGCCGGACCGCTCCTTCGGCCGCCACTCCGGCCGCCCCGTCCACGGACTCCTCGGCCGGCGTCTCCGACGGTTCTTCGGCCGCGGCTCCGGCCGGCGTCTCCGACGGCGTTTCCGCTGCCGCTCCGACCGGTGCGTCCGCCGCAGCGTCCCGCCGCGCCCTCTCGGCCGTCCCGGCCGGGTCCCTTGAGGACGCCCCCGAAGGTTCCGCGGTCGTCCTCACGGCCGACTTCGCGGCCGCGCGCGGTGACCAGGGTGACGGCCCCGCTCTCCTCGCAGCATGAGGCGCCGGGAGCGTTCTCCACTCCCGGCGCCTTACGTAAGACGGACAAGCCGTCAGCGGCGGTCCTCGTCGCCCGACTCGGCCTCGTCCTGCTTCACTTGGACGTCAGGGTCCAGCCCGGCCTGCGTGCTGCCGTCGACCGAGGCCAGCGGTGCACGGTCGGAGACCTCCGTCGCAGCGGGCGGTTCCACCAGCCAGTCGGGATTGGCCTGCTTGTCCCACCACTTCCATGCGGCGAAAGCTCCGCCGGCGAGTACGCCGAGGGCCGCGAGACCCTTGGCGATACGACCGGCCTTCGACCGCCGCTCGTGCTTCCTCACCAGCTTCCGAATCTCCTTGGCCGTCACCTGACCGCGCAGCGCGGCCAGAGCGGCAGCCGAACGGGCCGTAGCCTCCTCACGAACGGGCTGAGCCACGGCCATCGCGTGCTCGACACGCGGGACGGTGTAGTCGGCCGCCTGACGGGCGGCCCTCCTGGCCTGTACCGCGGCGCGGCGCGCGGCCACATCGACTTTCCTCGGTACGTGTGGTGCGACACGACTGCCGTACTGAACTCGGGCCGCGGTAGCGGCCTGCGAAACCTTCGGCGCGAGCCGTACGCGGGCCTCGTGCGCATAGTGCGCGGCCTGGTCCTTGGCCGTGCCGGCGTAAGGCGCCACCACGTCCGCGGCGTGCAGCACGCTGTCCTTCGCCGTACCGGTCGCGGCGCGCACGCTGTCCATGCGGGTCACGGGATCCTCCTCCTCGGTGGCGTTCTGAGGGTGACCGGGGTTGTCCCCAGTTGGGGTACAGTCCCGCCTTTCCACCCGATTGAAAATCATGCCCGTTGAACGCCGCCCCGGCATGCGGGGCGGGCATCCGGGTCATGCCGGGAGCTTGTGGACGACGATGCCACGGTTCCACCCAAAGCGTGCCGCTCGGGCGACGACCCGGCGGCCTTTCTCCGTGAGTGGCTCTTCCGTGCAAGGATCGGGAGACGTCAGAGAAGACTTACGGAAGGCAGATCGTGGCCGAGCAGCTTTACGCCACCCTGAAGACCAACCAAGGCGACATCGAGATCCGGCTTCTGCCGAACCACGCGCCCAAGACGGTCAAGAACTTCGTCGAGCTCGCGCAGGGCAAGAGGGAGTGGATCAACCCGGCGACCGGCAAGAAGTCCACGGACAGGTTGTACGACGGCACGGTCTTCCACCGCGTGATCAGCGGCTTCATGATCCAGGGCGGCGACCCGCTGGGCAACGGCACCGGCGGCCCGGGCTACGAGTTCGAGGACGAGTTCCACCCGGACCTGGCCTTCGACAAGCCGTACCTGCTGGCCATGGCCAACGCCGGCCCGGGGACCAACGGTTCCCAGTTCTTCATCACCGTCTCCCCGACCGCCTGGCTGACGCGCAAGCACACCATTTTCGGTGAGGTCAGCACCGATGCCGGCAAGAAGGTCGTCGACGCGATCGTGAGCACTCAGACGAACCCGCGCACCGACCGGCCCGTCAACGACGTCGTGATCGAGTCCGTCGTCGTCGAGACGCGCTGACGCCCGCCGCAGGCGGTTTTTCCCAGGGGGAACCTTTGCGCCCCGTCCATCCGGAAGGATGGGCGGGGCGACGT